>JADFGU010000016.1 GCA_022567535.1 Planctomycetota bacterium
ATGGTCGGAACCTCCCTTTACGCCCTCAACGCTATGAGAAAAGCCAGGGCCAAACCCATACAGGAAGGCCAGTCCAAGGAGCGGCCGGTCAAGAACTCTATAAAAGGTTTTTTTGGCAAATCAAAAGAAACCGGCGCTGGCAACAAGGACATAAAATTTCAGATCAGCATTCCGGAAGCAGAGGCCGTTTCCGGAACTCAAAAGCAAATCTCCTATAAAGTAAATGAGGAAAAAGAAAATTTGTTGGTAACCATACCGCCGGGAACCAAATCCGGGAGCCAATTGAGAATTAAGGAGAAGGGGAAAACAAGAAACGGACAAAGGGGCGACTTGATTCTTACGGTCAATTTTGATTCCTAACAGGCCCAGGTTTGTTTTCAATTACGAAAATAATTTTTCAGATCAGGCATCCATGACCACAAGTTATCCCTGCTCACGCATATTACTCGCGGTACTGGCTCTAATTCTCATTTTCCCGGGTCTCTCTCCAGTCCTTGGAGCAAAAAAGGGTCCCAAAGAGGTCCCCGTCGGGGTGGCCAGGGCCGTCGTAAAATCTTTCACCACTAAAATCTCTTTACCCGGCACCGTAGTCCCCTGGGCCATCACTCAGCTTTCGGCTGAAATCGACGGCAGAGTTTTAAAAATCCATTTCAGAGAAGGTCAGCGCGTCAAGAAAGGCGACTTACTTGTACAAATGCGGACCCTTCCGCTGGAACTGCAACGGGAACTTGCCCGGGCGGAAGAAAAACTGGTGGCCGCCAGACTGGAGGCCTGCGGGAGGTAGTCTCACTGCACGCAATAGGCGATTCGGATCTGCATGGACGCGCTCCTGCATGGGGGGGAGTCGGAAGCATGATACACAACCGGCGCGGTTTCAACCAACGCGCACCAATTCAGCGGACGCCGAGTCTGAGTCCGCGAAGGCTCGGATCTCCGCCATGACACCCATACACCCGCGCCATCCGAGCCTTCGCCCGCACCGGGCTCAGACTCGGCGTCCGGGCGCCACTCGACACGACATCCGGTGCGATGACGCCCTACGCCGCCTCGGACTCGGCAAGGTGGACCGCCACGACTTCCGACGTGCCGATCGATGTCCGACCCTCGAGTTCCGTCACGACGTAGTAGCTCACGTCGCGTGTGCCGGCGGGCACGTCGGCGTCCGTGAAGGTGCCGGCCTGCACCGACGCGACGCGGAGGAACGGGCCGGTGTCGTTCAGACGCCGCCAGATGTGGTAGCGCGTATTCCGATCCAGCGGGCCGTGCCACCGGAGGCGGATATTCGTGGCCGCGAGAACCTCGGCGCTGATCTCAGACGGGGCGTTCGGGTTGGTGGTGGCAGACGGATCGTCGGGCATGGGCGTGGCTCCGGACCGCCAATGGTCCTGCGTGCGGCCATTGCATCGACCGGCGGCGGGGGCGACTGATAAGGAAAGCCCCGATCGGCAAAGATTGCCGGACCCGTCGCGGGAGATGGGCTGAATGCGTGATGGCGCGAGCCGGCCGCGCGGCCTTGATCGCACGTCCGCAATAACAGATCGGGCGCGGGATCCGCGCGGACGGAACGGGGGGGGGAGTGTCAATTACTTGCCCACCCGGTGCGATCAGTGCGAGGCCGGGGTCGGCTCGAGCGTCGCTACGGGGCGCGTGGTGGGGGTCGGTCTGCCCCGGGTCCAGTCGTCGTGGCAGCGGAAGGCCGGCGACGGGGCGGGTGCGTCGGCTCGCCAGTGCCCGCCCCGCGATTCGGTGCGCCACAACGCCGAGCGCGTGATGAGTACCGCCACGAGCAGCATGTTCTGCACCTGCCATGCGGGGGGGGCGTCGAACGTGTCGGCCATCGCGCGCAAAACCCAGCGGTCGAGCGTCTCCTCGGCGCGGGCGAGATCCGCGCCGGTGCGTTGAATCCCGACGCTGGACCACATGAGCGCCTTGAGTTCGGCCGCCATGGGGCCCGTGTCGAGGTCGCGCGGTGTGGTGCGAGCTGGCGCCGGGCGTCGATCGTCCGCGGGCGGTTCGTCCAAGTCGTCCTGCTCGGCCGAGCGTGCAGCCGCAGCGCCTAGGACGAGGCTCTCCAGCAGCGAGTTGCTCGCCAGCCTGTTGGCGCCGTGAAAGCCGGTGCAGGTGACCTCGCCGGCCGCGTACAGACCGCGAAGCGAGGTGCGGCCCTGCGGGCTCGTCATCACCCCGCCGATCGTGAAGTGGGCGACCGGCGCGACAGGGATGAGGTCTCGGCCCGGGTCGAGGTTGACCGAGGCGAGCATGGCCGCGACGCCCGGGAAACGCGCCGCGAAACCGTCGATGTGTCGCACGTCGAGATCGACGTGGTCCGCGCCGGAGCGCGCCAGCAGCGAGGCGATGGCTCGCGAGAGAATGTCGCGCGGGGCCAGTTCGGCCAGCGGGTGCTGGTCGAGCATGAATCTCCGCCCGGCGTGGTCGAGCAGGTGGGCGCCCTCGCCGCGCACCGCCTCGGTGATGAGATGTCGGTCGGCACCCTCGATCCACAACGCAGTCGGGTGGAACTGGACGAACGCGAGGTCGGTGAGTGGAGCGCCGGCGCGGTAAGCCATGGCCACGCCGTCGGCCGTGTTGCCGCCCGGGTTGGACGATTCGGCGTAGAGGTCCGCGGCGCCGCCGGTGGCGAGTATCGTCGCGCGCGCGAGGATCGCGTGCGGCCCGTGCCGCGAATGGAACGCGATCACGCCCCGCACCGGCACGCCCTGCTCGTCGTCGGCGGTGATCAGGTCCAGGGCGTACCAGCCCTCGGCGAAACGCACGCTGTCGAACTGCTGCGCGCGGTGCGTCAGGCAGCGCGCCAGTTCGCGCCCGGTGGCGTCCCCGTGCGAGCGCACGACCCTGGGGCAGGAGTGCGCCCCCTCGAGTGCGAGCGAGAGCGAGCCGTCGGGCGTGCGATCCAGCTTCATACCCCATTGGATCAGCGAGCGGATCTGCTCTCGACCCTGTCCGATGATCTCGCGCACGGTGGGCTCATCGCACAGGCCGGCGCCGGCGCTGAGGGTGTCGGCGACATGATCATTGCAGGAGTCAAGGCCGCCAAGCGCGACCGCGATGCCGCCCTGCGCCTGCGACGTGTTGGCGAACTGTGCGGGGGCCTTGCCGAGGATCATCACCGGGCCGTGGGGCGCCGTTTCGATGGCCGCCCGCAGCCCGGCCGCCCCCGCCCCGATCACCAGCGTCCGCGTGCGCACGACAGGCAGCGAACCGGGGGCCCATGGCGCGATGAAGCGGCGTTGATCGAGCGGTTGATTCACGTCCGGCGATTCCTTGAACAATGCGGGCGAGCGGGGCCGGCGGCGGGAAACGCTCTCTCAGACTCGGTGGGCGGATTCCGACGAGGCGGCGGCTGGCGCGGGATCGTCCCCTGTTCTCGACGCCGACACCCGTGTCAATGATAGATATAGTGCTCTCGTGAATCGAGGGATCGGGCTTTGCACCCCACGCCCTCGATCGTGTAGAGTGTGCGGGCGATCTAGGCCCGAACGATCGCATCTGACCTGATTCGGACCCCACGCTGTGCCCACGCACCGCGGAGGGTTCGGCCGGAGCCCGGCTTTGGACACCGAGGTGAGCGTGCACGATGGCCGTCGCGAGGACGTGGCGACCCCGCCGGTTCCGTCCAGAACGGGGACATCCGGCTGGGGGACGCCCACTGGACGCGGCGTCAAGGCGGGTCTGCTGATCGCGCTGCTTGCGAGTTTCGCCGGGCAAACGCTGCTCGTGTACACCGACGGCGGTGCGGGCGAGCCGCTGTCGCCCACCGCACAGCGCGGCCGCCGACTCTGGTACCAGAACAACTGCCAGGTCTGCCACCAGTTGTACGGCTTCGGCGGGTTTCTCGGCCCGGATCTGACCAACGCGGCGGTGCACGTCACGCCCGAACGCCTGCACGACCTTCTGACGAACGGGTCGGAGATCATGCCCGCGTACGAGATGTCGCCTGGCGATGTCGACGCCGTCGGCGCGTTCCTCGCCGCGATCAACCGGACCGGGCGCGGGCAGGCCCGGGCGCTCTACGGCGGCGATCCGACGGAACTGCTCGCGCGGTTCGAAACGACGGTCGAGCGACGCCTGCTCACCACCGCGCACTCGCCCGCCGCGGCGGGGTTCGAGATCATCCGCGCCCAGGTGTGCCATGCGTGCCACATCCCATTCCGCCGATCGATCAACGGCGCGGCGGACATGACGTTCGTGGCCGATCGTCTCACACGCGATGAGATTCTGACTGTGCTCCGCGACGGCGTGGGCACCGCGATGCCGGCGCCGAGACTGAGCGAGGACGAGCGAGAAACGGTGTATGAGTACCTGGCGTGGCTGTTTGACCACCGCGAGGAACTCCTGGACGAGTTGGGAATGAGCGCGTGGGGATCGATCGAGTGGGCGGACGTTCCGTGGTGGGAGTACCGATGAGCAGCGGCGATCCTCGCGGCGCGAGCCACGATGACGCGATGCGCGCCCCGGGCGACCCGGTGGGTCCCGGCAGCGCGACGTGGGGGCAGGCGTCGATCGTGCTCATGCGCGGCGCGGTGCTCGCCCTGGCCGTCGCGCTCGTCGCGGGGGCGATCGGCGTGCTCTACTACATCCCGGGAGTGCCTGACCGGCTTCGCGAGGCGGGCTTTGCGTTCAAGACCTTGCGGCCGGTACACACGAGCTTTGTCATGGCGTGGATCTTCCTCGGCGGCGTGGCGGTCGTGCACCGCTACTTCGAGGACCACTCCGAGCTGATCGACGCCGGGGGGCGGGCGAGGCTGCGCGCGCAGGTCTGGCTGTGGGTGCTGGCGGGCGTCGGCTCGCTCGTCACGATCGCGATGGGCATCACCTCGGGACGCGAGTACCTGGGGTTTCATCCCGTGTTCTCGATCCCGATGCTCGCCGGGTGGCTGCTGTTCGCATTCACCTTCTTCAAGATGACGGGCAGGGGGTTCCTGGACCGGCCCGTCTACGTGACCATGTGGGGCGTGGGTGTGCTGTTCTTTGTCTACACGTTCGTCGAGCAGCACGCGTGGCTGTTGCCCGAGGTGTTCGCGCACCCGTTGACCGACATCCGGCTGCAGTGGAAGGCCACGGGCACGCTGATCGGGAGCTTCAATCTCTTCGTGTACGGCTCGCTCATCTACGTCGGCGAGCGGCTGTCGGGCGACACGCGGTACGCGCACTCGAGGCTCGCCTACGCCTTGTTCGCCGTGGGCGTGCTCAACTCGTTCACCAACTACGGGCACCACACCTATCACCTCCCGCAGAGCCATACGGTCAAGTGGATCAGCTTCGTCGTCAGCATGACCGAGATCGTGATTCTCACGCGGGTGGTGTGGGACATCGCCGCCAGCGTTGGGCGCAGGGCGGGCGCGGGTTTCGCCTGCACACGCTGCCTGCTCACCGCGACCAAGTGGTGGACCGCCGCCATGCTGGGGTCGGCGATCGTGCTGTCGATCCCGCCGCTCAACACGATCGTGCACGGCACGCACGTCGTGACCGGGCACGCGATGGGCACCGAGATCGGGATCGACACCATGGCGCTGCTGGCGGCGCTCACGTGGCTGCTGGAGTCGCGCCGCACTCGGTCCGCGGACTCGCAGACGACGCGAAGGGACATCGTCACGCGCCGATGGATCATCGCCATGAACATCGCCGCCGCGGCGCTCGTGACATGGCTTCATGTCTCGGGCACGGTCGTCGGCGTCACGAGATACATCGGCACCACGCCGCCCGAGTGGTTCGGCTCGCTGAGCGTGGCGATGTTCGTGACGGCGGGGTTGTGCACGGGGGGCGCCATGCTCGCCCTGCTGTTGCGGTGGAGCCCGGAACTGTTCGCGCCCGCTCGCGCGCTGACGCGCCCGTAACTGAATGGATGCCGAGTCCGATACGAGGCACGACCGGAAGGGAGTGCTCCGGATCCCAACGAGGCACGACCGCAAGGGAGTGCTCCCGACTCGCCGCCCGACGCGTATCTCGAAGTGACATCTGAATGGACGGCGCGCTAAGATTGATCCATCGAACCGCCGGGATCGGAGCGCGTATGGAGATCTTCAAGGAGTTCAGTTTCGACGCCGCCCATCGGCTCGTCCGGCTCCCGGACGGGCACAAGTGCGCCCGCGTGCACGGGCACACCTACCGCCTCCGCGTGCACGTCTCCGGCGAGGTCGGGGACGATTCCGGGTGGATCCTGGACTTCGCCGACGTGTCAAAGACGACCCGCGGCGTGATCGATCAACTCGACCACCAGATGCTCAACGAGATCCCCGGTCTCAGCCAGCCCACCGTCGAGCGGATCGCCGAATGGATCTGGGATCGGCTCGAGCCGGACCTGCCCGGGCTGTGCCGCCTGACGGTGTGGGAGGGCGTCAGCGCGGGGTGCACCTACACGGGCAAAGGGGCGGATCCGTCCCGGGGCGGGGTCTGAACCCCTGAAGCGGGCCTGTGCGCACGGGGTGAACCCGCAGGCTGATCTTCTGGTACAACTGGGCGGGTCAAAATAAAGGAGGCAGCAATGCCGGCAACCACATCTCGGGTCGCGGCCGTGTGCCTGGCGCTCGCTGTGTGCGCACAGGCCGAGGCGCAGCGGAGAGGAGAGGAGGTGCTCCGGTGGAGGTGGGTCGAGGGGCAGGTGCTGCGATACCGCACGACGCAGGAGCTGAGTTGGGCGGTGTCGGGTCACGAAGAGTCCGCAAACCAATGGACGATCTCGTACAAGATCAGGCGGGAGGTGACAGCGGTTGATGACCAGGGCGTGGCGACGGTCGAGCAGACGTACGAGTCGGGCATGATCCATGCCTCGGACCCGCACGAGAAAGTCACGTACGATTCGACGGACCCGGGCGACGAGGCGAAGAAAGACCATCGGCTGGTCAAGCCGTTCGCCGCGTTCGTGGGCAAGACGATCACGTTCACCGTCGGCCCCGAGGGCAAGGTGCACTCGGTCCAGGGGGCGAGCAGGATCTTGGACGAGGCGCTGGAGGCTGCGGGCGAGTCGAACCCGCTGGTGGCGAGCCTTACCGCGCTCTTTCGCGATTCGCTGAACGACGAATCCGTGCGCCGGCAGCTCGAGCAGCAGCTGCGCGTGGTGCCGGCCCGCGCGGTCCGCCGGGGCGAGTCGTGGACGGTGACGGGCGAGCAGCACATGCCGCTGGTCGGCACGCTGATCACGCGCATCGAGTACACGCTGGACAAGTTCAAGCGATCGGGCGGTGTCCTGCTGGCGATCATCAAGGCCGAGGGCGAGATCACGCAGATAAGAGCGGAGGCGGGCCTGAGTTTCGTAAATCCGGGCAAATCGGAGTGGGAGGTGACGGGCAAGATCGAGTTCGACGTGCAGGAGGGCCGGATTCAGAGGTCGAGCTTTGACATGACGATGAGTTTCCAAATCGGGCTGGCTGGCTTCGGTAAGGACGCGCCGACGACTTCGATGAAGCAGCACGGGGAGATGGAACTCATCGGGACGAGGTGACGTCGGCTCGGAGAGTCGACGTACTGTCAGATGTCAGCTCGGAGAGCTGACCCACCGGCATCAGCTCGGAGAGTCGATGTACGGTCAGATGTCAGCTCGGAGAGCTGACCCACCGAAGTCAGCTCGGAGAGTCGACGTACCGACTCGTCTGGGTGCATGCGGGACGCCGAGTCTGAGTCCGCGAAGGCTCGGATGCCTCCGTCTCTGTGAGGCGAGCGATCCGAGCCTTCGCCCGCGGCGGGCTTAGACTCGGCGTCCATTCAGCTGCGGACGCGCCGCGTTGATTGAAAGCGCTCTAGCAGGCCGCTAAAAAACTCTCTCACGGCCTCCGAAACGTACGGCTGCACGCCTTTGATCCCGATTTCCGAAGTGATACGGGCGTTGACAAACCTGCGCCAGTTGAGCCACGAGTGTTCTTTAGCGGCCTGCTAGCGGTGGGGGTCCACAGGAAGTAGACTCGGCGGGCGGTCGCACAGGATGATCCGCTTGATCTTCTTGGGAGAGCGGCCACATCGCGGGCAGACGGGCGGAGGAGGAAAGGGTTGCGGATTTGGCCCACGGCGATCAACGGTGATGACCGCGGGTACGTACTTGCAAGCGGGGCACTCTGCGCCGACGCCAAACACTCGTTCGAGGCTCTGCAATCGCCTTGAGATGTTCACCTGGATAACCCGCTCTGTGCGGCTCGGGCCTCCAGTGCCGACAATCGCTCAAGCAGATCCGCTTCCACCGGCCTGCCGAGTGTCCGGTCGAGGAGCTCCTTGATCGCCCTCACGTCGCCGTCCTTGGCCAGCTGAACGAGCCTGGCGATGATCGCGGTCATATCCTGTTCCGACACTGCGGCGAGCAATGCGGCCCTGAGGCGGGCCACCTGGGCGGCATGGGGGTTGCCGGGCCCGCCTGGATTCCCATAAACAAACCGGCCGCCCGGATTTCGGTTGAAAGGACCGTTTGGTGACGGTGCGTTGGTCATTTCTGCGCCTTCCCTTGGGCCAAGTCCAGAATGGCCACAATCTCGGTTTTCGTTGATTCGGGGAGCGACTGCCAAGCGTCGATCAGCCGGGCGAGGTCGCTGTCCGTTGGCCCCAGACGCGGCCGATCTGCACCGACTGCGTCGGATTCTGCGCCACCCCTCGCGCTGCTGCTTCTATAATCGCTTGCTTTGTAGGGTTCACGAGTCTCGGGACGGGGGTTCGATTCCCCCCGGCTCCATTCATTGGATTCCCCACTTTGCCCCGACATGTCCGCAGCGAGGATTTGTGCGTTGCGATGGACGCAACCACGCCCGTGCGGGAAATTTGGCGGGAGTTCTTCCGCCGAGGTGTGGCGGGATGCTCGGCGGTGGAGACTGGCGAGGGCCGGATGGGAAATGTCGCAGTGGCCCCTTGCTCGGCCGTGTGTGCTGATACGATGGGTCCAGGGCCCGGCGCGGTCCGGCCGAAGTGAAGAGAGCGTCAGATCGAGGAGAGGCCGAATGATCACCGTCGGGATGAATTACAAGGTCGTGCCGGGCAAGGACGGGGAGTTCGTCGCGGTTTTCACCAAGGTCTTGAAGGTGATGGGGGACATGCAGGGGCACGCCAAGACCAACCTGTACCGCGACGTGTATGCCGAGCACGACTACCTGATCGTCTCGGAGTGGACCGATGAGGCCGCGTTCAATGCGTTCATACAGTCCGATCGCTTCAAGAGCGTCACCACCTGGGGCCGCGACAACGTGCTGACCGCCCGTCCTCGGCACGAGATCTACGGCGCCAGCCAAACCGGCCAGACCGGCGAGGAGGCGTGTCCCGCTCACCGCGTGTAGCGGACGCGTTGCCACCAGCCCGGTTGCGCGCTGCGAGGCGTGGTTAGGCTGCCTTGGCTCTGAGCTTGCCGCGGGCGAACTCGACGATGCGGGCCGAGATATCGTCGAGCGGCGAGACGATCGCAGCGCCGCCGGCTTCGATCGCCTCGCGGGGCATCCCGAAGACGATGCAGGACCGCTCGTCCTGAGCGACGGTCACCGCGCCGGCCTCGCGCATGGACTTGAGCCCGCGCGCGCCGTCGCTGCCCATCCCGGTCATGATCACGCCCATCGCATTGCGTCCCGCATACTCCGCCGTCGACTCGAAGAGCACCTCGACCGAGGGCCGATGTCTGCAGACCCTCGGCCCACCGCCCACTCTCACGATGTAGCGGGCGCCGTCGCGGGCCAGACGTGTGTGCTTGTCGCCGGGTGCCAGCAGGGCCAGCCCGGGCACCACCGCGTCGCCGTCGGCGGCTTCTCGCACCTCGATGGCGCACAGGCCGTCCAGCCGCTCGGCGAACGCGGTCGTGAAGCCCGCCGGCATGTGCTGGGTTATGACGATTCCGGGGGTTTGTTTGGGCAGCGTGCACAGGACGGCTCTCAGGGCTTCGGTCCCGCCGGTGGAGGCGCCCAGGGCGATGACCTTGTGCGTGGTCTCGATCATCGACTTGCCGGATTGGCGTCGTCGCGGCTCGTCGCCGGCCAGGGGCGTCTTCTTGATCTGTGCCTTGGCGGCGGCTCGAATAACGGTGCCGAGCTGGGCGGCCATGTCGCCGATGGTGTACGACTCGCCGGGCTTACTCAGGACGTCCACCGCGCCCGCCTCCAGACAGGCAAGCGCCGTCTCGCAGCCCTTGGGCGTGAGCGAGCTGACGATGATCGTGGGGATGGGGTAGTGCTTCATGAGTTTGCGCAGGAACGTCAGGCCGTCCATCCGCGGCATCTCGATATCCAGCGTGATCACATCGGGCTTGAGATTGACGATCTTGTCCCGGGCGATGTAGGGATCCGGCGCCGTCCCGATCACCTCGATCCCCGGTTGCAGGTCAAGCTCGCGCTTGAGAGCCCGCCGGACGATTGAGGAGTCATCGACGATCAGGACGCGGACTTTCGAGGGCATGGCTGCGAGATCCCTTCCGTTAGGCGGCCGCGGCGGCGGCCGGTTTCCCCGGCACCCACATCACCCGAAGAAGCTCGCCCTCGGATTCGAGCCAACACTGGTGGTCGGCCTCGACGTTCTCCGGTGCGCTTGAGCCCATGAGCTCGGGCAGCCCGAGCGAATGCAGTCGCTTGTCACCGCCGAGATCGAGCAGCCCGGACCCGCCGATGATGTTGGTCAGCTCCTTGAGGGCGTCAATCCCCTGGGCGTCGAGATCGATCTCGTCGGGTTCCACGCCGAGGATGCTGGAGGCAAGCTCACGCAGGAACCCATCTGTGGCGCCGAGAATGAACGTGCCATCGGACGGTCCCGAGTAGGTGATCCTGGAGAATCGATCCGGGGCCGACAGTTCCGCCGCCTGCTCGGGCTCGATGTGCTCGACCAACACGAACGCTGTTCGCTCGAGCGCGTCGGTGGCGAGCTGGGCAAGACGATTGGAATCCAGTTGGCTCATAGCTTGACCCCTAATACAGAGGCGATCAGATCGCGCAGCTCTTCCGGCTCGAACGGCTTGTGAAGGGTTTGGACGACGCCGAGTTGGCGCATCCGCTCCAGGCGCTCCTGGTTGCTCTCCGTGCTCACGACGACCACGGCGACGTCGTTGAGGTCGGGGCGCTTGCGCAGCTCCCGCGCAAACTGCTCGCCGTCCATCACCGGCATGTTCAGGTCGAGCAGGACCAGGTCGATCCAGGACTTGTCCAGCACGTCCAGGGCTTCCTGGCCGTTGCCGGCTTCGAAGATGTGATCTTCGCCAATGTCCGCGAGCTTGACCACCTTCTTGATGGCGGCGCGAAGAATCGGGGAATCATCGACGATCAAGACGTTGCAGCTCATGCGCGTGCCTCCCGGGCGGGCGAAGTGCCCATCATCTCTTCCAACTCGCGGAGGCGACCCCACGTGGTCGTGATCTCCGCCTCGGCCTCCTTGCGATCCAGCCCGAGATCCTTGCGAACGTGCGGCGCCAGTTTATACTGGAGCCCATCACTCCCGATGGCCAGCCCCGCCCACAGACAAATAATGTCGGCCGCGTGAACGATGTCGAACAGACGATCGTGTCCCGGATCCTCGGCGGGTGGTTCATGGTGATACCGGATGGCGTCGGCGATGCGCTCGGGCAGCCCCCAGCGCAGCGCCAACTCCGCGCCGACCTCGGCGTGCTCGGTTCCGAACGCTGACTGTTCGCACTCCATGAACGTGAGACCGGGCTCCATGCGGGCGAACACTTGGGCCATGTATTCGGTCCCAAAGTGGCTCTCCATGGCCAGCTTGCCCACATCGCGCAGCATGCCGCAGAGGAAGCAGAGGTCCGCCTCTCCGAATCGGTGCTTCTTGGCGATTTCCTCGGCTGCGATCGCGCCGCCCACAGCCCCTCGCCACAGGTCGCCGCGTTGCAGGCCGTACGCCTCGCCCGCGCCATCGAACAGCTTGGCCACCTTCTGCTCCAGCACGATCTTGAGCAGGGCCTTGCCGCCCAGCCTGACGATGCTCTCCCTGAGGTTGAAGACCTTGCCGGATCTGCCGTACAGCGCCGAGTTGCCGTAGCGCATGATCGCCATGGACAGCGCCTCGTCGTTCCGCGCGACATTTTCGATCTCACCGAGATCGCTCGTGCCGTCGCTCAGCATCGCGGTGATGCGCATGACCGAGGTCGGCAGGGCGGGCAGGCTGTCAATGTTTTCCAGAATGTCGGCTACTGCGGCCATAGCACGCGCTCCTTTCCTTTGTGGCGGACGACCACTGTGCCATCCGCTGTCACAAGCGACAACGTTCGACTGATCGATCCTCCGGTGTCGTCGCCCGAAAGAAGGATGTTGTTCTTCCAGAATATCTTGCGAAGGAACGTCCGATTGCGTGACCCGATCTTGAAATGCCCGTCGTCGGCAAGCACCTCCGCCCCGCCTACGGCACAGACAATGAGCCTTCGCTTTTCGGCGCCGAGTTCGTAGACTGCCTTGAACAGCATCGGGACCCCGGTGTCGGCGAACATCGCGGGCAGGGCCTTCGCCTTGTCTGCATTCAGCTTCGAGTTGGGCAGCATAAAATGCAGCATGCCGGCAACCTTCGCAATGGGGTCGTAGAGCGTCACGCCGATGCACGACCCCAGCGCGTAGGTGACAAGCGTTGTGGACGGGTCGCCGGTCACGGCGAGATCAGCCACGCCGACGACGATCTTGTCGCCGACTTCGGTTCCGGTATACGTTGCCGCGGGTGATCCCACCAGTGCGCTCCTCAGGTCATTTCACATAGACGGACGGCTGCATGGTTCGAAACGGCGTTTCCAGGGCCGACAGAGTCTCCGCGCTCCCGATGGCCAGAATGCCGCCGGGCCGAAGCAGGTCATACAGACGCCCGACAAGCCTGGTCCGTATCTGCTTGTCGAAGTAAATCATGACGTTGCGGCAGAAGATCACGTCGAACGGCCCGCGGAACGGCCATGCATCCATCAGGTTGAGTCGGCGGACCGTGACCAGCTCTCGGGCAGCCGCCGCGACCTTGACCATGTCTTCCTGCTCACCGCTGCCGCGAAGAAAATAGCGATTGACCAGGGTGCGATCGAGGTCTTCGACCATCTTCCGTGGGTACACCGCCGCCCGAGCGGTTTCGATCGCCGAGTTGGACAGGTCCGTAGCCAGGATCTTGACGTCCCACGACTCGAGATTCGGCAGATGCTCGAATGCGTGGAAGGCCAGGGAGTAGGCCTCCGGTCCTGTCGAGCAGGCGGCGGACCAGATCCGAATGCGCCGGTGTGGCGTGGTGATGTTGCCGCGAGCCAGGGGCGTCCAGAATTCTCGCTCGAGATAGTCGAAATGTTGTCGCTCTCGGAAGAAGCTGGTCACGTTTGTGGACAGCAGGTCAAAGAACACCAGCATGTCCTCTTCATCCGCGTCACGCTTCAGGTGCTCCAGGTATTCCGCGACGTCTGCGAACGGCGACTTGCGAAGGAAGCTCCCAAGACGGTTGGCGACCAGTCCCTGCTTCCTGTCGGTCAGGTTCAGGCCCCAGCGCTCCCGCGCCAGCTCAGCGATGCTTCGAAACTGGGTGTCGGCGAGGATTGTCATCGGGCACACCCGCTTGGATCTGGATCAAGGCTCCGCCGACCGATTAGGGCCGGCGGAGCGCTGTGGATGAACATATCAGAATGACTGGAAACTCTCGTCACCATCCATGGGGATGGTCTGCTTGAGCTCGTTGCGTCGATCAAAGCCTTGCTCAACCGGCTGAGCCGCGACCCTTGGAGTTGTCCCGTTTCGGGACACCGCGGCGGTGGGTCCCACCGTGCTTGAGGCCATGGCAGTGCTCCCGTTGTTGGCGCTTCGAACCTTGAACTGGGCGACAAGGGCACGCAGCGATTGCACCTGAGAGGCGGTTTCCTCGGACGCCGAGGCCAGTTCTTCAGCGTTGCCGGCATTCTGCTGGGTAACCTTGTCCAACTCGCCCACGCCCTTATTGACCTGGTCGATGCCGTCGGCCTGCTCCCGCGATGCCGAGGCGATTTCGCCCAGCAGCGTGTTCACCTTGTTGGTAGAGGTCACAATCTCTTCGAGTGCTTCGCCCACTCGTTGGGCGATGGCCACGCCGTTGTCGGCCCGCTGCGTCGACTCCTCGATCATCGAAGCAGTGTTCTTGGCCGCTTCTGCTGATCGCTGGGCGAGGTTGCGTACTTCCTCGGCGACGACGGCAAACCCCTTGCCCGCCTCGCCGGCCCGTGCCGCCTCGACGGCTGCATTCAGTGCCAGCAGGTTGGTCTGGAAGGCGATCTCATCGATGACCTTGATGATCTTGGAGATCTCGGCTGAGGACTTCTTGATCTCGTCCATCGCCTCGGCCATCTGCGTCATTTCCTTCTGACCCCGGTCGGCAGACGTCTGCGATTCCCCGGAGAGGCTGGCGGCCTGCTTGGCGTTCTCAGCGTTCTGATTCGTCATGGCGGACATCTGCTCCAGCGACGAGCTGATCTCTTCAAGGTTCGACGCCTGCTCGGATGCGCCTTCTGAGAGCGACTGACTGGCGCCGGCGATCTGCTGCGAGCCGGCATCAATCTGCTCGGTCCCGGCGCCTATCTCTGCAATGGCGGGCTCAACCTTGTCAAGAAAAGCGTTAAACCACTGTCCAAGCTCGCCCAGTTCGTCCTTGCGATCCTGGTCCACCCGCTTGGTGAGGTCGCCCTCGCCCTCGGCGATGTCTCTGAAGCGCCGGGTCATGACCACGATCGGCCGGGCAATACCGCGAGCAATGGTCACCGCCAACAGCGACCCCACGATACCCGCAAAGATCATCATGGCCACGGTGGCCCGGTTGGCGTTGGTCTGGGCGGCCGTCATCTCTATCTTCGCCCGAGCTGCCAGGGCCGCGCCAATCTCTTCGATCAGCTCGATGTCAGTCCCGGTCCGCTCGATGTCCGCCTCGATGGCCAACTCCGCCACCACTATGGCTCCCAGATTCTCTGTGAACTCCTCGACTTCCTCCTCGATCTTTCGCATCATCGCCAAGTCGAGGGTTTCTTCGGCCCTATCGATCGCGACGAGCGGGATCAGCCATTGGGCTTCAGCGATCAGCGAATGAACCTCGCTCAGTTCTGCCTCGACGTTGGTGATGTGCTGTTGCTTCTTATCAAGCATGTATTCGATCGCGTTCTTCTCCGCCTTGGTCCATTGGACCTCAATCTTTTCCAGAGTCGAGACCAGGTCCATTTGGAGTTTGATGGCCTGGATGTCGATCCCGGCCGCTAGCATCTCCGCTTCCATCTCGTGCAGTTCCGACAGATGCCGATGGAGCACAGTTTCGAGCTGTTCCTCGACCTGTTCGCCGACCTCGTCCAAAATATCCTTGTCTCGTTCGAGAACGTGGTACTGGTTGACAAGGTCGCCAAACGCGCTGGCATAGTCCTCGGCGAGCTCATCCATGCGGTTGACGGCAGCCGTCTGCGCTGAATCCAGCTCGAACTCGTGGATGGAAACGAGTCTGGCGTCGAAATCTTCGGCAATGCGCTCATGATCGCTGAGAATCTTCTCACCGAAGGCGCGATCCTCGATGCCGTGGAGCATGAACTCGTCCTGGAGCCGGCCGAGCTTCTCGCCCATGAACATGACGTCATCGATCGCCTCGACAAAGTGCGCTTTGTCGGTCACGCTGCTCAGAAAATAGAAGCCGGCCAGGCCCAGGCCCATCGCCAGTACCACCAGCGAGCCGTGGCTGGCATAAAGCTTGGGCCCGGTCTTGATGTTGGCGAGGACTTTACTTCTGGCGAAGAACGCCACAGCGCCGATGAGCACCACGCCGGCGACGATCAGAATCCAGATGAGCGAGCCGTTCGCGCCCTGATTGACGGCCAGCGTGGCCATGAATGACTCGTTGCGCAAGCCATGATCGGTCGCGCCACGATGCTGCTCAAACGTGGAATGGTCCACGACGCTGACCGTCCGGGTATGAGTCGGTGTGGAGGTCGTGCGCGCTGACGCACTCGCGTGCGGGGGGCTTGAAGCGTGCCCGGAGCTTTGCGAGATTCCATGGCTGGCACCTTGACCGGTGCTGGGGCTGGAATGGCTGGCGCTGGGGCTGGAATGTCCACTCCCGTGGCCGGCTGTTCCCTGGCTGGAATTGCTGCTGTGCCCGCTTTCGTGACTGGTTGTGGCGCCACTGTTGCCGCCATGACCGCTGTCTGCCATCACGTTCATCGCCCCGTTGGACGTTGGAGAGTGCGACGGCTCGCCGCTCTGCCCCAGCGCGGATGCGGTGACCAAAGTAAGCGACAATGCTGCAAAAACGTGCGTGATTGTTCGTGGGCTACATTTCATGGCTATGTCCCCTTTTGATACCGGATGAGTTGCTGTGGTGTGATTCGAGTTTCTTCTGAACCGTCAAAGACCATGGCACGTGATTTCTTTGCAGGGCGCCGTCATCGATGTGATGGCCGGTCGCCCTGCGGTTGTCTCCTGGCGTCACGCAGCAGTCTGCGCATTCTCCTCGTTGAATCTGTCTGTGTCGCGGCTTCGTGATGCACTGCGGATTGATTCGACTTCCGACTCTGTCAATACCTTGTCGATCTCGAGCAGGATAATGACCTTCTCCTTGTCGTCGATTGTCACCTTGCCCACGCCCAGGATGTATTCGGTGTTCAAGGCGCAGCCGAACCGCGGGGCTGGCTCAATCTGGTTTCGCGAGATGTCGAGCACTTCGTTGACGGAATCCACGATGACGCCCATCTGAAACTGCTCGCTTTCATCGCCCTCGGACACCTCCATGACGATGACGCAGGTCTCCTCGGTGTATTCGACCGTTGGCAGCGTGAACTTCGCGCGCAGTTCGATCACAGGAATGATCTTGCCGCGGAGATTGATGACGCCTTTGACGTAGTCCGGTGTCTGGGGAAGCGGCGTGACGTCGATGATCCCGATGATCTCGCGGACCTTGAGAATCTCGACCCCGTACTCTTCCTGCCCGAGGCGAAACGTGAGGAACTTGTTTTCTTTGTCGCCGCCGCCTCCAAGGGCGTCGGAGAGGGCACTGGGGATTGCGGGTTGCGGTGTGTTCATGTCTGACCTCCTTTGTGGTCAATATTGCCGGCTATGCGGCGATCTTCATGGTTTCGGTGCTCGTGGCTTCTCTGATGAGGCCTCCCACGTCCAGGATGAGCGCCACGCGCCCATCGCCGAGGATGGCGCCCCCGGATACGCCGCGCATGGAATCGACGCCCTCGCCCAGCGACTTGATCACGACCTGTTGCTGGCCGATGATCTCGTCCACGAGCAGGCAGCATCTCGAATCGTTGGACTCGAGCACAATGAGCAATGACTCACACGGATCGTCGATCCCCTCGTCGAGATTGACGATCTGGCTCAATCGGTAGATCGGTAAAAGCGAGCCGCGCACCGAGACCACCTCGCCTTGGCCGATCACGGAGCTGATCTGATCCCGCGTCGGCTGGAAGCTCTGCTCGATTGACAGCGTTGGGATGACGTAGCGTTGGCTTCCCAGCCGAACGATCATCCCGTCGATGATCGCCATGGTCAGCGGCAGACGCATGGCGAACGTCGAGCCCTTGCCCGGTGCCGACCGGATCTCGGTCTTGCCGCGCAGAGCTTCGATGTTTCGGCGGACGACATCCATGCCGACCCCTCGGCCTGAAATATCCGTCACTTTCTCCGCCGTCGAGAAGCCGGGAAGGAAGACGAGGTTGTAGACCTCGCTGTCGGGGATCTTGTCCAGATCCCGGTCGGGCGTGTAGATGCCGCGTTCGATGGCCTTCTTGAGGATCTTGTCGCGCGGGAGCCCGCGGCCGTCGTCCTCGATCTCGATCACGATCGACCCACCCTGGTGATAGGCGCGGAGGGTGAGCACTCCGGTCTCCGGCTTACCGGCGGCCAGCCGTTCCTCGGGCGGCTCAAGGCCATGATCGCAGGAGTTCCGGATCATGTGCACCAGCGGGTCGCCGATCTGGTCCACCACGTTGCGGTCGAGCTCCGTGTCCTCGCCCTCGACGCGGAGCGTGATCTTCTTGCCGCTCTTGGCGGCCAGATCCCGGACCAGCCTCGCCATCTTCTGGAACGTGCCCTTGAGCGTCACCATGCGCAGCGCCATCGCGACCTCCTGGAGGTCGCGGATGATCTTGCCGGTGTGGGTGAGGTTGCGCTGGATGCGCGGTTCCTTGAGGTTCTGGATGCACGGATCCTGGACCACCATCTGCTGGGCGATGACCAGCTCGCCGACCATGGTGACCAGGTTGTCCATGCGTTGGGTGCTGACCTTGACGGTCTGATCGACGCGCTTCAGCCCGACCGCCGACGACATCGGGTCCGGCGCGCTGGCGCGTGGATCAGCGGCCGCGGCTTTGGGCGCTGCAGGCCGGGCGCCAGACCCCGCCCCGAGCAACTCGCCACGCCGCTGGTTGGCTTCCCTCTTGGCCTGCAGCACTTGCTTGACGGCGGCTTCGCCCAGCTCGCCCTGCGTCGCGCTCACGAGTCTGGCTACCAGCGCGGTCAGCTCGCCCCGAGTGGGCGCCGGCGCCCCTTCCAGCGTGCCGATGAGGCGCGTCAGCATGTCGTTGGACGCCAGGATCAGATCGAGATACGCCGAGTTGAGCGTCAGGTCGCCGTTGCGGGCCTTGTCCAGGAGCGATTCGGCCTTGTGGGCGACCTCGACGATCGGCTGCAGGTTCATGAAGCCGGCCACGCCCTTGATCGTGTGAAAGGCGCGGAAGACCGTGTTGATCAGCTCGAGCTCCGCGAAGTCCTGCTCCAGGGCGAGCAGCGCCTCTTCGGAACTGGTCAGATGCTCTCGGGCCTCGCCCAGAAACTCGCCCAGGTTTTCTTCCATCCCGAGATCCGATGGGAACTCGACCGGCGTGTTGTCCGACGCTGCTTCGGCGCCGCTGTGCTCGACTGCGGCTGCAGGCTCCGATGCCCCGTCCGGCGCTTTGGGCTCCGCGGGCACGCCGAGAAGGGCGAGAATCTCCTCGTGCGCCGGAACCGGCGCTCTCGGGTCGTTGGCCAGCAACGACACGTAGCTCTTCATCCAATCGATCAGCGAGAGGATCGCGTCGACGGGGAACGGCTCGCCCCGGTCAATGCACCGATCGATTGCGGACTCCGCCTCGTGACAGAGCTTCTGCGCACCATGGAGCGACAGCACCCCGCACTCGCCCTTCAGCGTGTGGATTGTCCTGCGGATCTCGGCAAGCAGCTCGTCTGGATCGTCGGTCGACTCGACCGCGACCACCTCGCCTTCGAGTTCCGACAGCGTGTGGTCGCACCCCGCGATCCACGCTGCCAGCAGCTCCGGGTCGATGTCGTCGTTCGGCTCAAACTCCGCGCCCGATGCCTCGCCGTCGAACGACCGCGCACGGATATCGCCCGGTGCCGTTCCCGCCTCGATCGCGGCGGCCGTCTCCTGCGCATAGTCGATGATCTCGCCGACCATCTCCAACGCCGCGTCCGCGTCCTCGACCTGGCGCAGGATA
>JADFGU010000212.1 GCA_022567535.1 Planctomycetota bacterium
CCTCGACCGCCTGGGCAATCTTCTCGCCCCGCATCGATCCCGAGCGGTCGATCACCACGATGACCTCGCGCTTGATCGGCTCGACATTCGCCGGGCGATCGGCCGGCAGCCCCGCCAGAAGCAGGAAATACCCGCCCTGCCCGTCGCCCACCGTCGCGTCCGGATAGGTCAGCAAGGTCGCGGCCACGCCGCCCGCCGGTCGCTCCAGCAGGTACGAAACCAGCAGAGGTCCGATGTCATTCTGCGCCGACCCCGCCGGCACGCTCACACGCACGTGCGTCTGCGACACGCGCTCCGTCACCAGATCATGGCTCGGCGAGTACACCGTCGAGATCGGCCGCTTGGCCTCGATATCCAGCGAGAACGACCAGGCCACGCCCGGCTGCTCGAGCGACTCACTCCGGGGCAGCACATAGTCCACGCGGTCCGACTCGGCCGGCAGAATCTGCTCATACGTCAGGCTCACCGACTGCTCGCCGTTGGGCGGCACCGGGAACACGCTCGATCGAATCAGGTTGTACCCCGCGAACTCGAGCAGCCCCGGGTCGCGGCTGCGCTGCACAATCCCGTTGTAGATCCGCCTCGCCTCGTCCGCGGGCAGCAGCTGCGCGATCCCGTCCTCGCCCAGACCCTCGAGCACAAAGCTCTTCACCACCGCCCCATCGGGCACGGGCACCAGGAGCTGCGCCTCTTGGATCATGGACGCCGAGTTGTGCAGCGTGATCCGGAGCGTGGTGGCTGCCACCTGCTCGATGACGCGCACACTCGCGTCCACCTTCGTCATCTTCACGGGTCCGATATGCACCCGGTCCGGACGGACGACGCCCCGCTGCGGGATCACGATGTTGACCTCGACCGGTTGGCCAAGGGCGGCTCCGGACGACGCGACAAACACGAATCCGGTCAGGATCGATCTCAGGTGTGTGGCAATACTCATGCGTGGCTCCTTGTGCCGAGGCAGGGGCGCGTCCCCTGCACGTCATATGTACAGTCTTCGGCCGCCCGGGGCTGTAACTGCTTTGTAACCGCTTGGCCACGACCCAACAGAGCCCTCAGCGCAAGCTGAGGGTCCTCTCACGCGCCGCATTCACCGCTGACAACACCCGCGCCTCCCGTCGTGGACTGAGCCCGCGACGGGAGGCGCGGGTCGCCGGCGCTGTGCACGCCGCACACGGGTGTAGAATCGCCCCGTGCGACGACTGCCGATCATCGTGTGTGTCCTCGCGCTTGCAGCGATGCTCGCAGCCCTCGGCGCTGTTCTGAACCGAACTGAAGACCCGCACCCGAACGCTGGCCCCGACGCAGCCGTGCGCATCGCCGCGATAGGCCCGGCCGTGGCCATCATCCTCAAGGACCTCGGGCTCGAGGACCTGATCGTCGGTCGGCACGGGTACGACATGGCGCTGGACCCGGCGCTCCCGGTGTGCGGCGACCTCAACGGCATCGACTACGAAGCCCTGCTGCGCACCCGCCCCACCCACGTCGTCGTCGAGTGGGACCATCGAGAGAAGCCCGCGCGCCTGGCACGCCTGGCCCGGTCGCTCGAGTGGGACGTGCGGTACGAGCGGCTGGCGACGCTCGATCAGGTCCGCGCGTGCGCAGCTCGGCTCGCGTCGCAGTTCGCCGAAGAGCTGTCGGCACGGGGACGCGA
The DNA here is from genome assembly GCA_022567535.1 of Planctomycetota bacterium. Taxonomy (GTDB): domain Bacteria; phylum Planctomycetota; class Phycisphaerae; order Phycisphaerales; family UBA1924; genus JADFGU01. The sequence continues at coordinate 1,652 of JADFGU010000212.1, forward strand.
TCCGGCGCTGCTGCTCGAGCGCATGGACGCCGCGTGGTCAACCCGGGACGCGGACCTCGCCGGCGCCGGAACCGTGCTGCTGCTCGTCGGGACCAATCCACCCGGCGCGGTCGGGCCGGGTTCGTTCCACCACGATGTGCTCGAGCGCATCGGCGGGATTGGCGCCCTGCGCCACGCGCGGGCGTATGTCACGATGGACGTTGAAGACGTCGTCCGCCTTGCGCCGGACGCGATCGTGCTCGTGTTCCCCCGGCCACGGGGCGCGCCCGCAACCGACCCGACGCCCGAGGAGATCAACCGGCTTCTGGGCCCGCTGGCGTCGCGGAACATTCCGGCCGTCACGAACGGACGCGTGGCGCTCATCGACGACCCGCTGTGCCAGACGGCGAGCACAGCGCTGATCGACTTCGCCGACCAGCTCGCGCTGATCCTCCAGCGCTGGAGCGGTCACGACGCCCCGAACGGATCCGCCGGGACGCCCTGAGCCTACACTGGCGGCGATGGCTGAGCGCCCGCACAGCACGCGCTTCGACGACCCGGTGCTCGCGCTGGGCGAGCGCTTCGTCGCAGCCATCCGGTCGGCGCTGCCGGACATCGGGCCCAGCGAGCGGATCGACCCGCTGATCTCACCCTCGCGCCAGCCCAAGCTCGGCGACTTTCAGTGCAACGCGGCGATGCCGCTCGCCAAGAGGCTCGGTCGAAACCCGCGCGAGGTGGCGACGGCCATCGTCGCGCAGCTCGACCTGACCGACCTGGCCGAGCCCGTGACCGAGCGCGACATCGCCGGGCCCGGGTTTATCAACATCCGTCTCAGGGCCGAAAAACTGGCCGAACTGCTCAACCAGCTCGACGACGAATCCCTCGGCGTCCCCGCGCCGGACAAACCGATGACGGTCGTGGTCGACCTGTTCGGCGTGAACCTGGCCAAGCAGATGCACGTCGGGCACCTGCGCTCGACGATCATCGGCGACGCGATCGCGCGCGTGTTCGAGCGCCTCGGCCACACGGTCGTGCGCCAGAACCACGTGGGCGACTGGGGCCTGCCCATCGCCATGGTGACATGGAAGATCGCCTCCGAGGTCGACGCGGGGCGTGCCAACCTCGACGCATTGACGCTCGATGATCTCGACCGTTACTACCGCACAGCCCAGCGCGATTGCACGCCCGACCGCCGCGGGCTGATCGCCGTCGAGCGGTACGGGCTGGGTCCCAAGGCCGAGGCGGAACTCGACGCGCAGGTCGCCGGTGCGCACGCATCGCTCGCGAGCGCCAAGGACACGCTGGTCAAACTCCAGTCGCACGACCCCGAGACGCTCCGCGTCTGGCAGCGCATCCGCGATGTCACCATGACCGCGTGCCTGGACATGTGCCGTCGGCTCAACACCAGCATCACCGACGATGACTCGGCGGGCGAGTCGAGCTACGCCGAGGAGCTCGGCCCGCTGGTGCAGGATCTGCTCGATCGCGGCATCGCGGAAGAATCCGACGGCGCGCTCGTCGTTCGTGTCGAGGGGATCCCCGAGCCGACGATCGTGCGCAAGAGCGACGGCGGGTTCCTGTACGCGACGACGGACATCGCCGGGATCCGCCGCCGTGTACAGAAGTTCGACGCCGACCGTCTGATCTACTGCGTCGATGCACGCCAGAGCTTCCACTTCCGGCAGGTATTCGCGGCGGCACACCGGGCGGGGTACACGCGCCGGCCCGGTTCGGACCAGCCTGCTGTGCTCGAGCACGCCGCGTTCGGGACCGTGCTCGGCGAGGACAATCGGCCGTTCAAGACCCGCACCGGCGAGAACGTCAGACTCGCGGATCTGATCGACGAGGCGGTCGCACGGGCTGAGCACGAGGTCAAACTGCGCAACCCCGACCTCGACGCCGAGTCGTGCCGATCGATCGCGGAGGTCGTGGCCATCGCGGCCATCAAGTACGCCGACCTTTCCAACGATCGTGTGAAAGACTACGTGTTCAGCATGAACCGCATGATCGCGTTCGAGGGCGACACCGGCCCGTACCTGCTCAACGCCCTCGTCCGCATCAAGGGCATCTTCCGCAAGGGCCAAGAGCGCTCGCTGATCCCCGCCGCCGGGATCGACTCGGCCCAGTTCCTCCCTGAGCACCCGGCGGAGAAGACCATGGCGCTGCAACTGCTGCGGTATCCCGCGGCACTTGCAGCAACCGCGGAATCGCTCGGCCCGCACCGGTTGTGCGTGTTTCTGTACGAATTGGCCGGGGCGTTCTCGAAGTTCTACGAGCAGTGCCCCGTGCTCGCAGCCGAGGACGAGCGCACCCGCGCGTCGCGGCTACGCCTGTGCCAGCTCACCGCCCGCATGCTCGCCGACGGCTTGGATGTGCTCGGCATCCCAACCCTCGACCGGATGTAGGAAACCCCTTACGAGCCGCGATCCAGTACGAGCCGCGACCCACGAAGAGCCGCGACCGGGAGGGAGCGGTAGTTCGACGACCCACGTCGCGATGGTTACGCCCCGGAGCACTCCCTTCCGGTCGTGCCTCGTTCGGAAGTGAGCGGGTTCGCGCACC
>JADFGU010000213.1 GCA_022567535.1 Planctomycetota bacterium
GTGATCGCCGCGTTCGAGGCCGAGTCCGGCCTGCGGGTCAAACGCCTGGGGGACACCGAGCAGACCAAGACGACGGGGCTGGTGCAGCGGCTGCTGCTCGAGACGGATCGGCCTCGCGCTGACGTCTGGTGGTCCAGCGAGGCCATGGGCACGATCAAGCTCGCCAGGCTGGGTGTGCTCACGCCGTACCAGCTGCCGCCCGACTCCGCATTCACTGACGGTTGGCCCAGCGGGCTGCGCGGCGAGCACGGTTCGTGGTACGGCTTCGCGTTGCGGGCGCGCGTGATCGCCTACAACACCGATCGCGTCGCGCAAGCCGACGCACCCACCACACTGCGCCAGCTGACACAGCCGCGCTGGAACGGTCGGGTCGGCATGGCCCGCCCCCAGTTCGGGACGACGCGCGGGCACATGGCGGCGATCGTGGCGGCCCACGGCCCGGACGCGCTCGAACAGTGGCTCCTCGACATGCGACGCAACGGGTTGCGCATCTACGACGGCAACTCCGCAGCCGTCTCCGCCCTCGCGCGCGGCGAGATCGACGTGTGCCTCACCGACACCGACGACGTCTGGGCGGCGCAGCGCAACGGCTGGCCCGTGGCCCTCGCCTACGAGACCACCGACCAGCCCGCCTCGGATGTCCAGGGATTGCCCAGCCTCGGGCCGCTCGTGATTCCAAACACCGTCGGGCTGGTGCGCGGCGGCCCGAACCCGGACCGCGCCGCACAACTGATCGAGTTTCTGCTCAGCGAGCGGGCGGAGCGGCTGATCGCGCACAGCGACTCGCACAATGTCCCGATTCACCCGGCCGCAAGCGCGGGGCTCGATCAATACGCAATCCCCTCCCCCTGGCGACCGAACCTGATCGAAGCCGAGGCCCAGACCACAGCCGCCATGACCATCTGCTCCCGTATTCTCGGGCGGTGAGTCCCCCGCGGTCGTGGTCCGGGAATCCGCGAAGGACGGGACACTCCGGCTTCAACCCCGGTCCGGCGGCGGGTTTTCGTGTATCTCAGGGCGATTACCCCGTCCCGAGCCGATACCCAGGTCGGCGCGACCTCTGCTCGCGCCCAGGCGGGATGAAGGTCTGAATGCAACTGAAGTGCGCGATATCGGCAGGGTGTCTGGTGGGCCTCGGGCTGGCGGGCTGCATGGCCGCCGTCTTCGCACTGTCCAACGGATCCGCCCTGGGCGCCTTCATTGCCGCCGGCGGGGTCGCGGCCGGAGTGGGGGCGCTCATCTTCTGCCGTCGATCGACCCAATCGGTCTCAAGCCATGAACTCAGGCGCCTGGAGCTGGCCGCCTTCGTCAAGGCCTCGGAAAAGTACGAGCACATGATCGACCGCCTCAACGCCGGCCTGGAGATCGAGGTCGGCGAACGCCTCCGCCAGAGCCTCGCCACCCGACACGCGCTCATCATGGGTCTCGCCAAGCTGGCCGACTTCCGCGACGGCGAGACGGGAAAACACCTCGAACGCCTCTGCGACTACTCCGGCCTGCTCGCTCGCACCCTGCAAGATGAGTTCGAAGAGATCGATGACGAGTGGATCCAGAGCCTCCGTCTGGCGGCGGCGCTGCACGACATCGGCAAGGTCGGCGTGCCGGACAGCGTGCTGCTCAAGCCCGGCCGGCTCACCATCGAGGAGCGCGAGCTGATCAAACGACACGCCCAGATCGGCGCCGACACGCTGATCGACATCCGCCGAAACTTCGGCGACGACTCGATGATCAACATGGGCATTCAGGTCACGCTCCAGCACCACGAGCGCTGGGACGGCAAGGGGTACCCGTTCGGTCTGTCCGGCGACAACATCTCGCTGGCGGCGCGGATCGTGGCCTTGGCCGACTTCTACGACGCCCTGACATCAGAACGCGTCTACAAAAGGGCGATCTCGCACCAGGAGACCTGCGAGATGATCCACGACGCCCGGGGCACGCAGTTCGACCCGGCAATCGTCGACGCCTTCGAGCGCGTGCGGGAGCGGTTCGCCCAGATCCGACGCATGTTTGGAAGCGATCCGACCATCGTGGACGACATGGATCCGCTGCGCGACGTCGCATAGCCGCCCGCACACCACGCTACAATCCACCTATGACCTCGCACACAACCGCCACAGATGTGCGCAGCATTGTCGCGGCCCAGATCGACGACCTGAAGACCATCCGCCATGATCTGCACGCCCACCCGGAGTTGATGTTCCAGGAGAAGCGCACGGTCGGCGTCGTCACGCGCGAGCTGGACGCGCTGGGTGTGGCGTACACCTCCGGGCTGGCCGGCGGCACCGGACTCATCGCGCACATCCCGGCGACCGATCAGGCCTCCGATCGCCCCGCCATCGCACTGCGCGCCGACATGGACGCCCTGCCCATCGCCGAGCGGGCCTCAAAGCCCTACGTCTCGACCAACGCCGGCGTCATGCACGCCTGCGGGCACGACGGGCACACGACCATCCTGATCGGCGCCGCGCGCACGCTCAGCCGGGTGCCGGATCGACCCAACCCGGTCACGCTCGTCTTCCAGCCGGCCGAGGAGGGTGGCGCCGGGGGAAAAGCTTTGTGCGACGAGGGTGTGCTGCTGGGCGAGCGTGGCGGTGGCATCGGCCCGCCGGTGTCGCGGATCTTCGGCCTGCACGGATGGCCCGACCTGCCCCTGGGCCACGTCGCCACACGCCCGGGACCCCTGCTCGCCTCCACCGACGATTTCGAGATCATCGTGCGAGGCCGACAGACACACGCCGCATACCCGCACTTCGGACGCGATCCGATCCTCGCCGCCGCCCACGTTGTCACCGCCGTGCAGTCGATCGCCTCGCGAAGCATCGATCCACTGGATTCGATCGTCGTCACGGTGGCGGAGTTTCACGCCGGGTCGGCCAACAACATCATCCCCGAGTCCGTCCGGCTCGCCGGCACGATCCGCACGCTCGGCGCCCAGTCGCGAGCGGCAGCCCGCGAGCGCTTCATCGAGATCGTCGAGCGCACCGCCTCGGCCATGGGCTGCACCGCACAGATCGACTACAAAGAGGGCTACCCCGTCACCAACAACGATCCGTCGCTGGTCGAGCACTTCTTCAGCGTCGCCCGCCCGGCACTGGGCGACGATCGCGTGCGCGTTGTCGAGCACCCCTCGATGGGTGGCGAAGATTTCTCGTACTACGGGCAGCACGTGCCGGCGTGCTTCTTCCTGCTCGGGCTCTGCCCCGAGGGACAGGACGCGTATCCGAAACTGCATCAGCCGGACTTTGACTTCAACGACGACGCCATCGCGCTGGGCGTCGAGATGATGTGCCGCCTGGCGCTCGCCCAGCCCTGATTCCAACACGACAACGCACCCGACGCCGAGTTTGCGCCCCGGACGCCGAGTCTAAGCCCGCCCGGGGGCGAAGGCTCGGATTCCGACCCATTCGCGAGATCGTCCACCCGTCGTCAGAACGACCACTGCAGGCCGGCCGTGGCCCGGTGGTCCTCGTACCCGTCCCCGATGTCGCCCTCATAGCCGAAGTTGAACACGAACCCGTGCTCGGTTCGATACCAGAGCCCGACCGCGGGCGAGATAAAGTTGTCAACCGCGGCGACGTCCAGGAAATCGACGTAGGCCAGCCCGCCGTACACCGCCCACAGGTCGTCGATCTGGTACGCGGCCCGCACGCCGTTGGTCAGGATCTGCTGCGTCAGCCCAGGGTCCCACTCGTACTGGTCGTATTCGAGCTTGATGGAGTCGTAGAAGTCGAACTGTGCGATGTACGAGAACGCCCAATCGCCGTAGTTATACCCGACAACGTTCGTGAACCCCGCACCCCACATGAGCCCGCCGGCGACGAAGTCGATCGAGCCCGAGCCCGCGAGCATCAGCCCGGGCGTGAACTTCCACGTCCAGCCGTCCATCTTGGTCCGGCGGATGAGCGTGATCGGAACATTGACGTGTGCCTGCGCGTTGTAGACCTCGGCGCTCTGGATCTTGTGGAACGTGACCGGCACCCCGATGACCAGCGCCACGCGGTCGCCGAAGCGAAACGTGTTGGTGACCGCGACGTAGATCTCGTTGCCGTCGCCGACGTCGGTGCTGATGACCCCGGCTGCCACGTCCACGCGGATCGAGGACATGCCCGAATCGACCAGGTCGGTGACCCGGACGCGGTCAGGCTGCCTGAATCTGTGCACGA
>JADFGU010000214.1 GCA_022567535.1 Planctomycetota bacterium
CGACGGGCGGCTCATATCGACGCGCTCGCTGGGCGTGTCGGGCTCGGCGGGCGATGAATCTTGTGTGCCCGAATCGACACGCGGCGCGGCGCCGGCTTGGCGCTGCTGGTTCAGTTTCGACCAGCGATCGAGCATCTCGCGTCGTTCCTGCGGGGACATCTTCTCGAGCATGTCCCGGGCCTGCTCGCGCAAGCCCTGTGCAGCCCGCCGGTCACGTTCGGCGCGCTGGCGCGCCTCCTCCAGCCGTTCGAGCTGCTGCTCGAACCGTTCCAGCGCGTTGCCGGGGTCGCCCGGGCCATCTCGCGCCATCGGCTCGCCGGACTGGTCCTGCTCCTCCTGCTCTGACACGGCCTCGCGCTGTTCGCCCTGCTCATCGGTCGGCTCGCCGGGCTGCGCCTCGCCCGGTTGTTCGCCCGGTTGGGATGGATCCTGCTGCGGTTGCTCACCCGGTTGCGATGGATCCTGCTGGGGTTGTTCACCCGGTTGGGATGGATCCTGTCGCGGTTGCTCGCCCGGTTGAGATGGATCCTGCTGCGGTTGCTCGCCCGGTTGCTGTTCATCCGTCTGGTCGGGCGTGGGCAGCTCAGGCTCGTCGAGACGTTCGGCGGCGTCGCGCAGGGACTCACTCAGGCGCTCGGCCTGCTCACGGGCACGCTGCTCGGCCTCGCGCTCCCGATTCTGGTCGGCGATCTGCTCGGCGGCACGGGCCGCGTCGGTCGGGTCCATGCCCGACTCGCGTAGCTGCTCCGCAATCTCGTCCGGGTCGGTGGCGTCGGCGAACTCCTCGGCCTGCTCGGGCGGGACGCCACGGTCTTCGAGCCCGCGCTCATCCCCGGGCGGCTCGTCCGGCGCGTCGAGTTGGTCGGCCAGACGCTCAAGCTCCTCTGCCAATGCTTGCCGCTCGTCGGGGGACAGATCGTCGATGGTTCGCGACAGGTCGCGGACGGCCCGGCGTGCAGATTCGAGATCGCCCTGACGCAACGCCCGGGCAAGCGCCGACGCGCTGTCGAGCGTCTCCGGCTCGAGCCGCTCCAGACGGTCCGCGAGCACGTCGTCGGTCTGCTGGTCCAGCGCGGCCCGCTGGTCGAGCGCGTCGGCGTGCTCGTCGAGCGCCTCGGCTGCGCCCTGCACCACCTCGTCGGGCGAGGTCTTTCCCGCGATCAGCTCGCGCTCGAGTTCTTCGAGTGCTTCGAGTTGATTGGCCGTCGCAACAGGGTCGTCCGGCGCGGACTCGCGCACGGCGTCGATGGCGGCCCGGACCTCGGCGGCGGCCTGGTCGTGCTGCACCACCGGCGTCGGCGGCCCCGCGCCGTCTCGACCGAAACGCAGCTCGGGCACGAAGAACGCCGCGGCGACCGCGGCCGCGCCCAGGATCGGCCAGGCGATCCAGCCCAGGCCCAACGCGATCGGCGTCACCGTCGCCGCGTCCACCCTCGCCGCGACGCGTTCGGCGTCGGTGATCGCAAGCCTCGTGAACGCGGCGTCGTTGCCGCGAGGTTCGGACGCCAGACCGATCGCTGAGGAGAGCGCGTCGTTCAGCCCCAGCGCGTGGTCGATCTCGAGCGCCGCCCTATATTCGTTCCAGCGCCCGGCGACGGCGAGCATCGAGGCGACGACCAGCGACCCCGCAAGGCCGACCACGCCCAGCATGATCGCATCGAACGACTGGCCGACGAGCTTGCCGACGACGACAGCCACGAACAGCAACCCCGCGATGATCGCGAGCGACACGCCCAGCAGTCGGATGAACCGTGCGAGCGCAGCCCGTCGGGCGGCACGGCGGGTGAGCCGACGCGTCGCGGCCAGCGGGCTGACTTTCCGGGCGGGCATGCACGATTATACGAGCAGCAAACGGTCGCTGGTCGAAAAAGGCTTACGCTGTGCGACTGTTACCGGTCCGTTGCGCTCCCGAGATCCCACAGAATCCGCGTCTTCGTGCGGTGACGGGCGTGTATCATCGCACGCGGAGGCCCCATGACGATTCACGAACTGCTGGCCGAGCTCCTGGCCGGACGCACACTCGCTCAAGATCGCGCTCAAGAACTGTTCGAGCGGCTGTTCGCGGGCGAGCTGGAGGAATCGCAGATCGCGGCCATGCTGGCGCTGATCCAGGCCCGCGGCGCCACGGTGGACGAGCTGGCCGGGGCGGCGCGGGCGATGCGGCGGCATGCGATGCCCGTGCCCGTGCCCAACGACCCGCGGGCGGCGGTGATCGACACCTGCGGCACGGGCGGAGCGCCCAAGACGTTCAACATATCTACAGCAGCGGCGATTGTGGCCGCGGCGGCGTCGCCCCACCTCGACGGCGGGTCGGTCCGCGTGCTGGTCGCCAAGCACGGCAACCGCAGCCGAACCGGGCGCGGCTCGGCCGAGGTGCTCGCACAACTCGGCGTCAATATCGATGCGCCGCCCGAGACCCAGGGCGCGTGTCTGGATGAGGCGGGCGTGTGTTTTTGCTTCGCGATCCGGCATCACCCGGCGGCCCGACACGCCGCGGGTGCGCGCAAGGCGCTGGGGTTCCCAACCATGTTCAACCTGCTGGGCCCCATGACCAACCCGGCCGGGGCCCCCCGGCAGCTCATGGGCATCTACGACGCGGCGTACGTGGAAAGAATCGCCGGCGTGCTGGCCCGGCTGGGCTCGGAGGACGCCATGGTCGTCCACGGCGACGACGGGCTCGACGAGATCACCCTCACGGGCTCGACGACCGTCGGCCGAGTGCAGGGCGGCGTCGTGCGCATGGAACGTATCGATCCGCGGACGCTGGGGCTCGACCTGTGCTCGATGGACGACCTGCGCGAGACCGACCTCGAGGGGTGCGCGTCGGCGGTGCACGGCGTGATCGACGGGGCACGGACCGGGCCCAAACGCGATATCGTGCTGCTGAACGCGGCGGCGGCGCTGCACGTGGCGGGAGCGGCTGACGATCTGGGCGAGGGGCTGAAGCGCGCCGCGGCCGCGATCGACTCCGGGCGCGCGTCACAGACGCTCGAGACGCTCGTGAAGGTCTCGCAGGGTTGAAACCACTTATTTCAAGGACAAAGCGGGCGTCGAAGCGGAGTCCGCTCGCCTTCGATTCCCGCATCACGAACGAGCCCTGGGCGCGAGCACAGAGTGCTGGACGCGCCGGGCACACAGCACTCTTCGCTCGCGCGAAGGGCTCGTCAACGGACTGCTTGTGTTTGCGGGCTCACTCCGGACGCCGGAACCGTTCGAACGATCGGTTCAGTCCCGGCCGCTGCCGAGCACATCGACGAGCGTGTCGAGTGTCCCGTCGTCGAGGCGCGGGGACGGCACGCTCCAGATTGACGCGCGCTTCTCGTTGCGAGGATCGCGGGCGATCCAGATCACGGCGTCGATGTCGTCGTGGGCCTTGAGCCAGCCTTCGATCGCTCCCTGAGCGCTGGGCGAGCGCCACGGCGCCACGCCCACCTCGACGCGAAGGTCGGCCACAAGATCGGTGTCGTCCACACCCGGCGCGACGTGGACCCCGGCCGGCACGTATCCGATCAGATCCATTCCGCGGTTGAACAGATCTGTGAGGGCGACGTCGATTTCGCGAACCGCGCCCGGCTCGAACGCCGACGTTTCCCGCAGCACGATGGCGCGTCGGCCGGTGAGCAGCGTGGAGACCTGGTCCGGCAGCTTGACCGGCGCGTCACCGGGCGTCGAAATCCGCACGTCACCGGGGCCGACCACGACGCTGGCGGCAGCGGCTTCGCTTCGCGGCAAATCCGGCATGGACGGCTTGCGGACAACGAGGCCGGACGGCCCGGGCATCAAGAGCGCCGCGGCGATCAGCGCGCCCCCGGCCAGCACCGCCAGGCCGATAAACCCCATGACCACGACGGCCACGCCCGGATTGGGGTTGGTCGAGAACTCCTTTCGCGCGCCGCGCGAGCGGCGGTGGGCGCGTTCGTGCGCGCGCTTTCGCGTCTCGGCAACGCGGGCGCGGGCACGATCGATCTGCTGGCGCGCGGTGAGCCCGAGCGGATGGCCGGCGTTCACGGGCGCGAAGGGCGGCGCGACACGCCGACGCGCCTCACGCCGTGCGGCGGCCCCGCTGAAGCCGCCGAGCCAAAGCAGCAGCTTTCCCCTTGCCGGCTCGGTCCGCACGCCGGCTAACAACAATGCCGCTATTAG
>JADFGU010000215.1 GCA_022567535.1 Planctomycetota bacterium
CGGGTCGGGCCTTCGGGCGCCATCGTCAGCATCGATGACGACGAGGAGTCGGTGCGCTATGCGCGGTGGCGGTATCCGGCCGACAACATCGCGTTCGAGTTGTCGCGACAGGCCCCGCACGACGACCTGCGAGGCGAGACCGATGGCGCGTTTCAGGCGGCGCTGCTGGTGCACGCGGTGCGCGCGTCAGACGACGCGGAGGCGATGCTGGCCGAGTGCGTGCGCGTCGTCGAGCCCGGGGGCTTCGTCTACCTCGCCTCACCGAGGGGCGTGGCCGACAAAGCTCGTGCGGCCGGAGACCCGTGCGACCCGATGCCGATGACGAGCGAACTAATGTCGGATCTGATTGCGCGGGCGCACGGCCGGGTCGGTGGCGAGCCGTACACGATTCAATGGCGTGGCGAGTCCGAGGATCCGCATGTTGCGGCCGAGATCCGCCTGGGCGCGCCCGAGGCGGGCGGTCGCGCTCACGGTGCGGATCTCGAAGAAGGCCCGGCATGAGCGGATTCTCAGGCCGGCGTGGGTATGGAGGCGCTACGGTCTCAACGCGTAGACTCGGCATCGCTCGGCCTTGGCAATGTGCAAGGCTGTCAGGAGAACACATGCTCCAGGCCGTCCAGTTCCGTGGTACGGCGATCCAGATCGCGGTGGTCCTGACCACGACCTGGGCGGGCGCTGCCGCGCGATCGCAGCCGGCCGAGGGCTATCCGACGGCCCAGCGGGAGCACGCTGGGCCCGATAAGCGGTGCGGCCGGCCGGAGCGATGGTGAATGAAGTTAGTCTGATACTCGATATTGAGGGGTTGTCCAAACTCGCCGAAGAAAACCACATGCGCCGACGCGAAGCCTCGTTCGCGGGCTGTGGGTGACGCGGCAAGGGAAGGAAAGCCGGGCCGACACCGGAGCGACAGACGTGGACCACGAATACATTACGCCCTTTATCACGAGTGCTCGAATCGCGTTCTCAACCATGATGCAGCCGGATCCGGCGCCCGGAATGCCGACGATCAAGGAGTCCCGCGGGACGAGGTCTCGGGGATCGTCACGATGGATGGCGGCGTGATCGACACACTCGGCGCCTGACGTTTTCGGAGCTTTTCATGCCACCCGAACCCGCTACCCACGAGCTTACCGTCACCATCGCTCCTGATGGATTGACGGTCACGCTGTGCATCGGGCCGGAAGTGCCGATGTCAGAGCTGGGTGTCGACACGGTGCGCGAGGCGGTCAAGGAGCGCGGCGTCCTCATCAACGGCGAGCGTGAGGAGCTCATCAGGCAGGTCGTCGAGAAGATCGACCCGATCCGGGAGGAGATTATCGAGGTTGTGGTCGCGAACGGGCGGCCGCCCGAGCACGCTCAGGACGGGTATTTCGAGCTCGACGAGGCACTCGAGAAGCCCGAGACAGGCTCGGCGGAGGATCAGCCGGACGAGAACGAAGACGGGGTCGATTACTACGCCCAGTCTCACTTCACCGTGGTCGCCAAGGAACAGCGCATCGGCCTGATCGTTCCGCCCACCGAGCCGGTCGACGGCGAGGATGTCGCGGGCAAGACGATAGGCGCCCGCTCGGGCAAGCCGTGCAGTATCCGCGTGGACAAGTCGATCCGGACTGAAAGTGACGGCACGCTGATCGCCGATACATGGGGAGTGCTGCAACGGACGGGTGACTCGCTCCGGATCGAGGAGGATCTTGAGATCAACGGCCCGGTGGACTTTTCGACGGGCAACATCGATTTCCCGGGCTCGGTCACGGTCTCCAAGGGCGTGCGCGACTGCTTCGTCGTGCGGTGCGACAAGAGCCTCGAGGTGCGCGAGCTGGTGGAAGCGGCCTCGCTGCACGCGGCGCTGAACGTGACACTGCACCGCGGCGCATCGGGGCGAGGGAAGGGCGAGATCAGCGCCGGCCAAGACCTGCACGCCAAGTACCTTGACGGCGTCCGTGCCGACATCGGGCGCGACGCATTCGTGGCCAACGAGATCAACGAGTGTGACGTGCACGTCGGGCGAGCGTTGAACGCTCCCCGGTGCACAATCGTCGGCGGTTCCGTGGTCGTGGGCGCGACGTGTGAGATCGAGCAGCTCGGCGGCGAGGGCGGCGTGACCACGGACATCGCGATCGGCCGACACCAGGACCTCGAATCCCTCGCCTTAGCGATGATCCGCCTAGCCGCGCAGATCGATCGCGAGCGGGCCCGGCTTGCCGTGAAATGCAAAAAGATGCAGTGCGTGACGGGTGAAGCGGCGGTGGAGCTCGTGCCGCAGCTGACGGAAATGACTGACGACCTGATGCTGCTGGATGCGTCGCGGAACGCCATCGACGGCGCGCTGAACTCGATCGCTGAGTTGGTCGGCGACGACCGGGACAAGTGGTTGCTGGTTCAGAAGGACATCTACGAGGGTGTGCGCCTGTGGCTGGGGGAGTTCAGGGCCGATTTCAGGCAGGACATCAAGGGGCCGGTCAAAATCTTCATCGGCCCCAATGGGGATCCTCAGATCTGCGAGGTTGACCAGTCGACGACGGTTCCCCTGGCGACGGTGGCCCGCATGGTTCACGACGATCGTTTCGTGCACTGGGCGCAGTTCAGGACCACGCCGGATGAGTCGGCCGACCGCGCCGCCTGAGCCGACGCTCTCATCGACCGGCGTGCAACTTGAAGGATCGTCCGGGCGTATGTGGAAAGCCGGCACGATCTGGATTTCACATCGCCAGGAATCAAGAATGGGCCCCATGCCTGCACGGGATCACCAGGGAACTTTCGCGTGGCTGCCGATGGCGACGTGCCTACTCGTCGCAGCCGTCCTGGCCGCGGCGGTCATCGCAGCCCGCGCCCAACCCGAGCAGCCGCTCCCTCCCGACCGCGAGGTGCTGGTTCGCCTGCTCACGGGCGAGCAGGTCCTAGGCGTGCTGATCGAGAGCAACGAACAGTACATGGTGCTGCGCGTGGGCAGCATCCGCACCATGATCGACATGAAGGACGTCGAGCGCGTCGAGATCCTTCCCACCTTCGAGGATCGGTACCGAGAGCTGCGCGACGCCATCGCCGACTCGGACACGCCCTCGATCCTGCGGCTGGCGGAGTGGCTGATTCAGAAGAACCGCCCGGACCTGGCGATGGCGGAGGTCGATCGGGTGCTGGAGCGGGATCCGCGCAACTTCGCCGCGTCGAAACTGCGCAGGCAGATCGTGGCGCAGATCGAGTTGCGCAAGGCCGGGCCGCGCCCGGGACCGCGCCCGCCCGTCGCCCAGCCGCCCGACGACCCCTACGCCGACTTTCCGCTCCTGAACGAGTCGCAGATCAACATCATCAAGGTCTTCGAGATCGACTCGCGGGATCCGCCCAAGCTCCAGATCAGCCGCGCGACGATTCAGAAGATGATGGAGTTGTACGCCGGCGATCCGCTCATCCCCGCCACCCACGAGGGTCGGCAGGCGATGTTCAGGCGATCACCCGAGGAGATCCTCGACATCATGTTTCGCCTGCGCGCCCGCGAGCTGTACGGCGAGGTGAAGGTGCTCGGCCATCCCGAGTCCATGAGCCGTTTCAAGGCGGACGTCCACCGCCCGTGGCTGCTGACGCGGTGCGCGACGGACCGGTGCCACGGCGGGACGGGCGCGGGCGGGCTGCGCCTGTACAACCGGCGCGGCAAGACGAATACCGACGCCGCGGTCTACACCAACTTCCTCATTCTCAACCGGTTCCGCACCAAGGACGGGCAGGCGTTGATCGATGTGGAAGACGCGGCCCGATCACCGCTGCTGCAGCTCAGCCTGCCCCGGCAGCACTCTGTCTTTCCGCACCCCGAGGTGCTCGACGAAGAGACGGGCCGGGACCTGTTCCGCCCGGCATTCCGATCGTCCAAGGATCGGCGTTACCAGCAGGCGATCGCGTGGATCGAGTCGCTGTACCGCCCGCGTGTGGAATACCCGGTGGGTCCGATCGGCCCGGCCGCAGCGGGGCCCGCGTCGCCCGCCGATACCCCGCCGACCCCGGCGGAAGAGCCCGGCACGGATCCGCCCGGCGAGAGCAGCAGCGGCGGCGGACGCTGATCCACAACCCGATTACACTCCTAATACAGAGCGAGTGCCGCCCGACCGGAACCGTTCAGGGGGC
>JADFGU010000017.1 GCA_022567535.1 Planctomycetota bacterium
ACCCCGCCCCGCTTTCCCCGCCCCCCTCCCCCCTTCGCGATATCGGTGTCCTTCGTGGCCTTCGCGTTGAGTTCAGGGCGGCGGAGAGCCCGCGCTGGCGCTTGGGCCTCTTTGGGTTTGCGTTGGATAGGGTGAATCCCGGAAGTCGGCTCGGAGATTCGACGTACCTCCGAATTGACGTACCACCGAGTCGGCTCGGAGATCCGACGTACCCCGGAAGTCGACAGGATCTTACATGGGCTTGCGGCCGACGGTTACGTCGTAGATATGCAGGAGTTTTTCTTTGTCGAAGATCATCTCCTGGCGGGTGAGGCCTACGAAGTCGTACTCGGGGGTCATCTCGATGGCGTCGACGGGGCAGGCCTCTTCGCACATGCCGCAGAAGATGCAGCGGAGTTCATCGATCTCGAACTTGACGGGGTACTTCTCGCGGTCGTCCCATGGGGATTCGCCGGCGACGATGTGGATGCAGTTGGCGGGGCAGATGGTGGGGCACATCATGCAGGCGACGCAGCGGACTCGGCCCTCCTCGTCCCGATTGAGGCGGTGGACGCCCCGGAAGTTGGGGACGTGCATGCCGCCCTCTTCGACCGCCAGGTGCTCGCGGCGTTCCTCGGGATACTGCATGGCCCGGGTGGTCTTGCCGCCGGGGAAGACCTTGCTCTGGCCGAATGAGGTGAAGAAGTGTCGCAGTGTGGTGCCGAAGCCCTTGAAAATGGCGGGGAGATAGATGGCCTCGGCGGGATTCATGTCCGGGGGGGAGATATGGACGATATCCTCTTCACGGATGGCCATGCGGCCCGAGTATAGGACAGGCCTGGATGCCTGCCGCGGGCCTCAGACCTTGCGCGAAACGGAGATTCGCCATGGCAGTCCGACGGAACGGTCCTCACTTGTTCGATCTGATCGGGCAGACGTCCCAGCCGATGGTCAAGCCGCGGTATCGATCGCCGATGCCGCCGCCCAGGCCCGAGGCGAGCGACGAGCCCACAGTGGCTGTCGCTGAGCCCAGGGCGTCTGCTGGAAAACCTGTGCTGGTGGAGGTGATTGAGAAGCGCGTGGTCGAGTCGGCCCGAAAGCCGGAGCCGCAATCGGCCGAGCCGGCACGCGCCGCGGGCGCGGGGCCGCCGGCGTGGGCCGGGTGCCGGGCTCGCTTGGCGGAGCGGTTCAGCGCGTTCAAGAGGGCGATGTCGGCCCCGTCATCGCGGCGCTCGATGTCCGTGGCCATTGCCGCTGTCGCGCTGGTTGCGGTGGTCTGGATCGCGATCGGGTTGATATCAGGCGGGGGAACGACAGAGCCGGGGCTGGATTCGTTTGTGCCGGGCGGCAGCGCGGCGGATATCGCGATCACGGATCCGCTCCGCGAGGTGGCATCCACCGGAGAGGGGGCTTCGGCACCGACCCGATCATACACCGATCTGAAGGGGGCGGCGGTGCTGTCGCCTTCGGCGGAACCGGATCTGGCGGGGCTTCCCGCCGACACCCGCGTCGCCGGGGACAACTACGCGGTGCTCGCCAGCAACGTCGGGCGCGACGAGGCGATCAGGGCGGCGCTGTTTCTCACTGAACGCGGGGTGCCGACGATTCCTGTGGGGATGGAATCGGACACGGTTGGTGGCAACAATCAGAAGCGGATGTTTTTGATCTCGCTGTTCGGAGTTCCGGGCGAGCGATTCTCGGCGATGCGGGATGAGCGAAAGGCGCTCGAGGAACGGGTCCGGGCCCTTGGAAGGATCTGGAGCAGAGAACACCGCGGGACCGTGGATTTCCGCGCCCCGCAATGGACGAAGTACACGCCCTGAGCGTCGGCGGCACAGGCTGCGACCGCGGGGGGCAGCCGACCGAAAGGACGCACCGTCATGAGCCTTGACCGCTCCCTGAAGACCAAGGGGAAACTGGAGAAGAAGCGGAGCGTGTTGAGCCGCGCCGAGCGCATCGTCAAGCTGCAGGCTGAGAACCGGTTCGATCCCAAGAAGGACAGCGCGCTTGGACTGCCCAAGACACTCTCGCCCAAGGCCTGAGGCGTCCGGTTTGGGCGCCTGTGGCGTGAAGGAGAGTGGCTGAGTGGACGTTTCACGCCTGCTCACAGACCGCGTGCGTTCGATCGACGCCTCGGGGATCCGTCGTGTCTTCGACCTTGGCGCGAAGCTCAAGAACCCGATCAACCTGTCGATCGGGCAGCCGGATTTCCCCGTTCCCGACCGGATCAAGCGGGCTGCGATCGATGCGATCGCGCAGAACCGCAACGGGTACACGCCCACACAGGGCATCGCGCCGCTGAGGGAGCGCATCGTCGCGCACCTCGCCGATGACGTCGGCTGGCGGTGCGAGGGGGACGGGCCCGGGCTGCTGGTGACGAGCGGAACGTCCGGGGCGCTGCTGCTTTGTTTCATGGCGCTGCTCGACCCCGGGGATGAGGCGATCATCGCGGATCCGTACTTCGTCATGTACCCGCACGTGGTGAGGATGTGCGGCGGCACGCCTGTGCTGTGCGACACGTACCCTGACTTTGTCCTGACGGCGGAGCGCGTCGAGCCGCTGTTGAAGCCGAGGACCAAGCTGGTTCTGCTCAACAGCCCGAGCAACCCGTCGGGCACGGTGGCCACGGTGGGGCAGTGCAGGGATCTGCTGGACCTCTGTCGGCGGAAGAACGTCCTGCTTATCTCGGACGAGATCTACGACGAGTTCACGTACAGCGAGTCGCGCACGGACCGTTCGTCGGCAGGTCAGCCGCGGTGTCCGAGCCCGGCGCGGGTGGCCGGGGCCGAGGACGACATGCTGCTGATCCGGGGTTTCGGCAAGACGTACGCGACGACGGGTTGGCGCATGGGGTACGCGGCCGGGCCTCGGGTGCTGATCGACGAGATGGCCAAGCTTCAGCAGTACACGTTTGTGTGCCCGCCGTCGATGGCGCAGTGGGGGTCTGTGGCGGCGCTGGACGAGGACATGTCTGCAGAGGTGGCCAGCTTTCAGGAGCGGCGCGACATGGTGGTGCGGAAGCTGTCGTCGGTGACGGAGGTGACGAGGCCGGGCGGGGCGTTTTACGCCTTTGTGCAGGTGCCGCCGCACTTCTCCCGCACCGCCAGCGAGTTTGTCGAAAGGGCGCTGGAGCTGAACGTGCTGATCATCCCCGGCAGCGTGTTTTCGTCGCGCGACACGCACTTTCGGCTCAGCTTCGCGACGGATATGGCCACGCTCGAGCAGGGGCTGGACGTGCTGGCGCTGCTCATGCAGTCGTAGTGTCAGTACTTGATGCGCAGTCCCGCGAACAGCGCGTCCTGCGTGAGTGTGGCTGAGGCTCCGGACGACTCGAACGAGGCGTCCAGGAATCGGTAGCCCGCGACGAGCCCGGTGTTGGCGGTGAGCGCGACGCCGGCCTCGGCGGTGAAGTCGAGGTAGCGCCCGGAGACGTCCATCATGTGGCTCGTGGCGCGGCCCTCGACGTAGGCCCAGGGAGCGAGCGACCATCGAACAGCGGCGCCGAGCACGGGCAGTGTGAGCAGTTCCGAATCCAGGTTGGCTGACGCTGTGGTGGTGTTGAGCGGCCCGGCAGCCGTCAACGCACGCACGCCTCCCTCGAACAGGAGCTGCACGTTGTCGTCGGGGCGCAGCTCGTAGCTGAGCGAGGCGTCGAGCACGTGCACCGCACCGCCGGCGCCGTCCACGTTCATCCACAGCGCCTCGGAGCCGATGACGGAGCGGTCGAGTTCGCGTGAGCTGGCCTCGCCGGCCCGCATGAGGCCGAGCCCCAGCGACAGGCGGTCCGCGAGCGACCACGCGCCGCCGTGGCGGCGACGCAGCGGATCGTCGGCAGGATCGAGCGAGGGGTCGCGGTCGAGCACTCGGGCGAAGTCGAGTTCGAACTGCCGCCCCTCCGGGTCCGCCTCGCGCTCGATGTTGCGCTGCAAGAGCAGGTCCAGCAGTGTTGGCGCGGGCTTCTCGGCGGCTTGTGTCTGATCGTTCTGTCGAGGGGGCACGGGGTCGTCACTCTGCGCGACCACCGGCGTGGTCATGCTGCAGACACCCGTCGCCACCGCCCCGTACCACAGTGCCCGAAGTACCGATTCCCGATTCATCTCATTCACCCCCCAAGGCCCCCAGTCGCTACACCGTACAGTATATCTGTCGGCGGATGCGGGTTCGGTGCGTGAGAGTGGGGCAATTGCGTCAGATTGTCATGTTTTCAGGCAAGTAAGCATTTACAAACATTGTTATGGCATCCGTCAATTGAGCGAACGCGTCGGACGGGGTTTGATCGCGTGGCATTGGGTTGGGGGTGTTGAAGACGTGACTGGCGTCCGGCACGACGCGGATTTCGGTGATCTGCCCCGGCCTGTGCGAACGTGCAGCGTCGGCGAGTTCCCGGGCGTCCTGAACGGGCACGGTCGGGTCGCTCTGGCCGTGAAGGATCAGCAGCGGGCAGTTGATCGACCGGATGCGTGCGCACACATCGTGCCAGGCGGGATGGTCGATCTGCTCTTGCAGCCACGCCTTTCCGATTCGAAGCGTCTGGCCCGTGCGGTTGCTCCTGGTCTCGATGAAGCCCTGTGCGAGCACGGCGGCGCGCGTGGGCTCGTCCATTCGGCACAGTGCGCTAGGGGCAGCGGCTGTGATGACCGCGTTGGGCGGGCGCGGCTGGCGTTGCTCGAACATCTCCGCGGCTGCGAGCAGGCAGGTGTCCCCGCCGCGGCTGTGCCCGAAGAGTGCGTAGGGCAGGTTCTGCCCGGCGAGTTCGCCCCGGTTGATGGCGCGCACGACGGCGCAGACATCGTGCACCTGCTTGCGCCACGTGTCGCGCTCGAACAGATCGAGGCGCTCGAACGTCTCGATCGCGTTGGTCATGCCCGAGTGCGAGAGGTTGAAGCGGTGCGCGATGTAGCCGGCGTGGGCCATGGTGCGGGCGAGCGGGGGAAACATGCCGTAGTCCTTGTAGCCGAGGAAGCCGTGGACGATGAGCAGGACGCCGAGCGGCGTGCGTGCGGGCGTGTGGCAGTCTCCGAGGATGGTCTGGCCGTCCGCGCCGGTGATGGACCAGGGCGATTCGAGTGCGGTCATTGGGGGAGTGTAGCGGGGGGGGAATGGGAAATGGGGAGAAGGCAATGGGCAATGGGGGGGGAGAAGGCAATGGGCGATGGGAAATCGGGAGTAAACGTCGGTGGTGTGGGTTATGCGAATCTGCGCGCGAGGTAGGCGACGTGGGTTGGGCCGGTGCCGCAGCAGCCGCCGATGATCGACGCGCCGGCTTGGAGCCAATCAGCCGCGAGGTCGGCGTAGCGTTCAGCGGCGATCGGAACGGTGGTCCAGCCCTCGGAGTGTTGGGCGCTGCCCGCGTTTGCGTAGACGCCGACGGGTGTGTCTTTCGCGACGCCGACGAGCGCTTGCACGTACTCAAGCGCACGAGTTGCGGGGACGCAATTGACGAGCACGGCTGCGGCTCCGGCGTCGATGGCCCGCGCGGCTCCGGCGGCCAGCTCGCTGGGCGAAAGTAGATCGCACAGGTACCCCGGCGTGAGCGACGCCCAGACGGGAATCGAGTTAGTGACATCTTTGCCCGACTCCCCCGCCCGCACCGCTTCCTCGACCGCGATGAGCAGTTCGCCGACGTGCGGGAAGGTCTCGACGAGCAGCAGGTCGCACCCGGCCTCGACCAGGACGCGGGCGAGGGCTGCGTGCTCGAAGCGGGCGGTGTCGGGATCCGTCCGGGCCGGGCTCAGGTCGGGGCGGTAGCAGTCTTCCAGCGGGGCGATGGAGCCTGCGATGATCGGGGGTGAAGCGTCTGCGGGGGAGCCGTCGAGGGCGCCCTGGCGTGCCAGGCGAACCGCGTCGTGTGCGAGCGTTTGCCAGCGCTCGCCGATCGCCCGCTGGGTTGTGCGGAACGTGCAGGCGGTGTGCACGCGGGCGCCGGCCCGGGCGTAGTCGGCGTGGATCGCCTGCACGGCGTCGGGGTTTTCATGGACGGCGTGCGCGCTCCACCCCGGCAGCGGCGTCGGCACGCCACGGGCGGCAAGCTCGGTGCCCATCGGACCATCCAGCACCAGGGCGGGCATCGGGCGATCCTACTCATGGCCGGTCGTCCCCGCCGATGCACCTGTTCCGCTACCATCCCCGCGATGCCCATCGACGAAGCAGCCCCGACCGCCCCGGCCGACGTGCTGGCCGCCGCCCAGCAGTTTCGCGAGGATTACGCGGCTGTGCGCGAGCAGATCGCCCGGGTTGTGGTCGGACACGACGCGATCGTGGACGGGGTGTTGACGTGCCTGTTCACGGGCGGGCACGCGCTGCTCGAGGGCGTGCCGGGGATCGGCAAGACGCTGCTCATCCGGACGCTGGGCACGGCGCTGAGCCTGGACTTCACCCGCGTGCAGTTCACGCCGGACCTCATGCCCGCGGACATCACGGGGACGACGGTGGTGACGGAGCGTGAGGGGGAGCACGGTCGGCTGGTGCGCGAGTTTCGGTTCCAGCGCGGCCCCGTGTTCACGCAGATCGTGCTGGCGGACGAGATCAACCGGGCGACGCCCAAGACGCAGTCGGCGCTGCTGGAGGCGATGCAGGAGCGTTCGGTGACGGTTGCGGGCGAGACGCACGCGCTGCCCGAGCCGTTCTTCGTGATGGCGACGCAGAACCCGATCGAGCAGGAGGGGACGTACCCGCTGCCGGAGGCGCAGCTGGACCGTTTTTTCTTCAAGCTCAACGTGGGGTATTCGTCGCGAGGGGAGCTGAACGAGATTCTGGTGCGCACCACGGCGGGCGACGAGCCCGAGGCCGAGTCCGTGCTGGACGCGGGGCGGGTGATGGCCCATCAGCAGCTGGTCCGGCGGGTGGCGATCGCGGGGCACGTGCGCGACTACGCGGTGCGGCTGGTGCTGGCGACACACCCGGTGCGTGGGCGCGAGGGCCTGGAGGGGCCAAGGCCCGAGGCGGGGGAGGATGAGTCGTTCGCGACGCCGCTGGTCAACCAGTATGTGCGGGTGGGTGCGAGCCCTCGTGCGGCCCAGACGCTGGTGCTTGCGGGCAAGGTGAGCGCGCTGCTGGACAGCCGGGCCGCTGTGAGCATCGACGACATCCGCGGGGCTGCGCTCGCGGCGATGCGGCACCGGCTGATCCTGAACTTCGAGGGCGAGGCCGAGGGCGTGACGCACGACTCGATCATCGAGAACATCGTGGCGACGCTGCCGGTGGAGGCGGTGTGAGGAGCGCGAGGCGAAGAGGCGATGTCTGACGGTCGGCGCGTCTGGGCGGGACAAAGAGTCGGGCAATCCTTATGGCGCGCGTGATCCGAGGCTTCGCCCGCGGCGGGCTCAGACTCGGCGTCCGGGGCTCAGACCTCGGCGTCTGGGGCTCAGACTCGGCGTCCTGGCGGTGTGCATAGAGAGAGCCCCGAGAAGCCGCGTCATGGTGGACTCCTCGGGGCTTGGAAGCGGAGCGGGAGGGATTCGAACCCTCGATACAGGTTGTCACCCGTATAACGGTTTAGCAAACCGTCGCCTTCAGCCGCTCGGCCACCGCTCCTGTCGGTGCGAGGGCGAAGGATACCCGCTCCGGCGGGCGGAAACAAACGTCAGTCGGCGCCCTCGCACCTGGGCCGATCACCATCGTCGTCGTGCTCGACGAGCTTGCGCAGGAAGGAGTTCTCGCGGCGCGTGGCTTCGAGATCGAAGACGAGGTACTTGACGCTCAGCCGGAGGTAGTCGAGCGATTCCTGAAGCTCGCCGATGGTTTTGCGCATTTTGACGTGGCGCTTGCTGGTGTCCTGGGCGACTTTTTCGAGCCGGGTGCGCTCGCCCTGTGGGAGGTCCGAGAGCTGGTTGATGAGTTCGCCGAGTTTGGCCTGAAAATCCTGCTCGTGCATGGCTGGCTCCTGGTCTTCAGTTATCGCACCGCCCCGGCCGGGCGGGCGTAGAACCAGGAACAACGGCTGCGCCGACCTGTCGCAGGGAGAGCGGCCGGGCGTGCCGAATCATCGAAGGCCAATAAGAACGGCCTCAGCTGGCGCTCTTACTAGGTTTCGGGCACACAGGCGCGAGGCAGGCGGCGTGGCGGGGAGGCGGGGGATGCACGGCGTGATGCCGCTGTTCACCGGCGGATGTTTCCGTTGCGCAACACGAGCTGGGCGTCGGAGGGGGCCTGCTCCAGGGCGCGGCGGAGGCCGTCAGGATCCTTGCGGGCCAACTCGGCGACCAGGCGCTTGAGGTGCTCGTCGCGGTTGAGGCGGAACTTCTCGAAGAAGAGTTCGAGTTCGTGCCGGTTGAAGCGAGAGAGGGGGTCTGCCAGGCCGGTCTGGGCGGCTGCCCAGTCAATCAGCGGCCCGGGGGCGGCGGAGAATCGAAAGAGGTCGAGCGTGGCGCCGAGGCGCGACTCGAGCGACTCGAAGGGATCGACGGCTCGCTCGGGGAGGGCGCCCATGGTCTGACGAATCGTCTTGTCGTTGATTGACCCGGGCGAGGCGTCGGTCGCAGCGAGAGCCGCCGCCCGTTCGAGGACGTTCTGGGCCGATTCGATCTGCGCGACGCCCGTCGAGAGGGTCTTCAACCCGGCGCGCTCGAAACGAATCGAGAGGCGCTGGCAGGGTGTGCCGTCGTGCTGGGTGGTCTCGGCACGGAGCACCCGGCCCACGCCCCACTCCAGGCGGAGGGCGTGCACGACGCGGTCATCCTTGCTGAACTGTGCGGTGCTCACGTGCGACTCCATCGGCCCGGATCAATCGGTCGGGGCTTTCATTCACTTGTAGGCTGCGGGGCTCTTTCAGCCGCGATCGGCGGGCGTGACCGTTGTGGCGACCCCATCGACCGGGCACTCGTCCCCCAAGGGCGAGCGGCCTAGTATAGCGGCCGAACACCGTGCGTGTATCACGCGCCGCGAGCGAAAACAAACCATGATTGAAGCACTCAAGAGTGACGAGTTCGTAGACAAGGTCGGCGGTCGGTTCAAGCTGTGCATATTGATCCAACGTCGGCTGAAGGAACTGATGGATGGCTCGAGGCCCATGATCGAGCGCGAGGGGCGGTCCGATCTGGAGATCGTGATCGAGGAGATCCTGCGGGACAAGATCGAGCTGGTGCTCGAAACCAAGCCTGAGGGGGAGTCGCCGCCGGCCCCGCGGGCGCCCCTGCTGGCCTGACCGAGCCCCGAAGCGCGCGATGACTGCCGCCGAGCGAGCACGGAATAGTGGGGCCGCCGATCAATCGCGGTTGATTGTGGCACTGACCGGTGGGATCGCCGCGTACAAGACGGCGGGGCTGGTCAGCCGACTGGTGCAGGAAGGCGCGGACGTGACGGTGGCCATGACCGAGGCTGCCACCCGGTTCGTCGCGCCCCTGACATTCCAGGCGCTGTCGGGGCGGCCTGTGTACACGAGCCGATGGGAGCACATCGAGGCGAGCGATCCGCAGCACATCGCGCTGGCGCGAGATGCGGACGCGGTGGTTATTGCTCCGTGCTCGATGGACTGTCTGGCCAGGCTGGCGACGGGGCGGGCCGATGATGTCGTCACGCTGATCGTCTCGGCGGTGGATCGTGCGCGAGCACCGGTGCTCTTGGCGCCGGCGATGAACGAGGTGATGTGGAACCAGGCGAGCACGCGGCGCAACGTGGAGACGCTCAGGGCGGACGGGTTCACGTTCGTGGGGCCGGGGTCGGGGTGGCAGGCGTGCCGACAGGTCGGCATGGGACGCATGAGCGAGCCGGAGGAGATCCTCGAAGCGCTCTGGCGCGTGCTGGCCGCACAGCGGGGACAGGAACGCCGGGATTGACCCGCCCCCTGCCGGTGTGTTAGCCTTCCCGCATGAACATGGTGCTGGACGGCAAACGGGCGCTGGTGTGCGGCTCTACTCAGGGGATCGGGCGGGCGTCGGCGATCGAGTTGGCCGCCGCCGGCGCCGAGGTCACGCTCCTGGCCCGAAGCCCGGATCGCCTGGCTTCGGTCGTGGGCGAGCTGCCCGTGGACCATGGGCAGCATCACGACTCGATCGCGGCGGACTTCGACGATCCTGAGGCTGTGCGAAAAGCCGTTCAGGCGGCGCTCGACCCCGACCGACCGTTTCACATCCTAATCAACAACACGGGCGGGCCTCGCGGCGGGCCGGCCATGGACGCGGAACCTGCGGAGTTCGAGCTCGCCTTTCGGGCCCACGTCGTGTGCAACCAGATCCTGGTGACGCTGCTGGTCCCGGGGATGAAGGGGGCCGGCTACGGGCGCATCATCAACATCATCTCGACGTCCGTGAAGCAGCCGATCGCCGGGCTCGGGGTGAGCAACACAATCCGCGGCGCGGTGGCGAGCTGGGCCAAGACGCTCGCGGGCGAACTGGGGCCGTTCGCGATCACGGTGAACAACGTACTGCCCGGGTTCACCGACACGTCGCGGCTGGAGGAGCTGTTCAAGGCCCGGGCCGAGCGCACGGGCAGGACGGTCGATGAGATTCGCGCGGAGGCGATCGCGGGGATTCCCGCCGGTCGCCTGGCGGAGCCAGCGGAGTTGGGGGCGGCGGTGGCGTTTCTTGCATCACCTGCGGCGGGGTACATCAACGGGATCAACCTGCCGGTGGACGGGGGGCGCCTGAGCACGCTCTGAGCAAAATGCACACCATCGCCAACCACATCGCCGGTGAGTCGCGTGAGCCGATCGGCGGCGCGTACCTCGACAACATCGAGCCCGCCACCGGGCGCGTCTACTCCCGCGTCCCGGATTCGGATGAGCGTGATATCGACGTGGCGGTGGAGGCGGCTGGCGGCGCCTTCGCCGCGTGGTCGGCCACGCCCGCGGCCGAGCGTTCGCGGGTGCTGATGGGTCTGGCCGACGCGGTCGAGCGCCGCGCCGAGGAGTTCGCCCGGGCCGAGTCGATCGATCAGGGCAAGCCGCTGTCGCTGGCGCGGGCGGTCGATATCCCGCGGGCGGTCACCAACCTGCGGTTCTTCGCGACGGCTGTGCTGCACGCTGAATCGCAGTCGCACGACACGGACGGATCGGCGATCAACTACACGCTGCGCGGGCCTCGCGGCGTCGCGGGGTGCATCTCGCCCTGGAACTTCCCACTGCACCTGCTGACCTGGAAGATCGGGCCCGCGCTGGCGACGGGGAATACCGTCGTGGCCAAGCCGTCCGAACTGACGCCGATGACCGCGGGCATGTTCGGCGAGGTGTGTATCGAGGCGGGCCTGCCCGCGGGGGTCTTGAACATCGTGCACGGGCTCGGGGCGAAGGCGGGGGCGGCGCTCGTCGCGCACGCGGAGGTGCCGACGCTCAGTTTCACGGGTGGGACTGCTACGGGCGCTGCGATCGCCGGTGTGACCGGGCCGGCGTTCAAGCGCGTCTCGCTCGAGATGGGCGGCAAGAACGCCAACCTCATCTTCGCGGATGCCGACCTTGATGCCGCGGTCGAGTCGGCGACGCAGGCGGCGTTTCGAAACCAGGGAGAGATCTGCCTGTGCGGCTCGAGGATTCTCGTCGAGCGTCCGGTGTTTGAGGAAGTGCTGGGCGGGCTTGTGGAGCGGGCGAGCGCGCTCAGGGTCGGCGACCCGCTCGATGAGAAGACCGAGCAGGGGGCGCTCGTCAGCGGCGCCCATCGGGACAAGGTGGCCGGGTATGTCGAGCTGGCGCGCACGCTCGGCGGGACGGTGCACTGCGGCGGGATTCGGCCCGAAGGCCTGCCGGATCGCTGCCGCGATGGATTCTTCTATCAGCCCACCGTGATCAGCGGGCTGGATCCGGGCTGCGCGGTCGAGCAGGAGGAGATCTTCGGCCCGGTCGTGACGCTGACGCCGTTCGATCGTGAGGACGAGGCGGTGGAGCTGGCCAACGCCACGCGGTACGGGCTTGCGGCGATGGTCTGGACGCGCGATGTTTCGCGGGCGCACCGGGTCGCGGCCCGGCTCGCGGCCGGCGTGGTCTGGGTCAACTGCTGGATGATCCGCGACCTGCGTACGCCGTTCGGCGGCATGAAACAGAGCGGTGTCGGGCGCGAGGGCGGGGTCGAGTCGCTGCGGTTTTTTACGGAGGAGAAGAATGTTTGTGTGAGGATTTAGGCATCAGGCATCAGGCATCAGGCATTGGGCATTAGGCGATGGGCGATGGGTGGTGTATGTTGGAGGGTTGAGCGAATGAGCGATGTGACGATCAGAAGCGATCGAGCGCCGGAGCCGGTCGGACCCTACCCGCACGCGCGGCGGGTTGGAAACCTGGTCTTCCTCTCGGGCATGGGGCCGCGCGAGCGCGGCACCAACGCTGTGCCCGGCGTCACCCGCGACGCGGACGGGAACATGATCGACTACGACATCGCGATCCAGACCAGAAGCGTGCTCGAGAACATCCGTGTCGTGCTCGAGGACGCGGGACTGGGCCTGGATGGGATCGTCGACGTGCTCGTCTTTCTGACGAATATCGAGCGCGACTTCGCGGGTTTCAACCGGGTGTACGGCGAATACTTTGGCGGCCAGGGCAGGCCGAACCCGACCCGGACGACCGTTCAGGTCGGCGCGCTGCCGCAGGGTGGCGACGCGCCGATCGCGGTGGAGCTGAAGGTCATCGCCCTCGCGGACTAGATGTCTCTGGCTACAGGCTCCGCAGCACCGCGCGCACGGGGCTTGCGTCGAATCCCACGAGCCGGAGCGGCAGTGCGATCAGTTCGTACTCGCCCTCGGGCACATCGTTGAGCACGAGCCCCTCGAGGATCGCCATGTCGTTTCGCAAGAACGCCTTGTGGGCCAGCAGATCCTTCGAGTCGAACAGGTCTACGCTGGGAGTATCGATCCCGATCGTGATGACACCCCGCTCGTGCAGCGCGTCGATCAGGGCGGGATCAAGGGCCGCGAAGTCCTGGTTGAAATGCGCCGGATCAGGGTATGTCGCGGTCCGAACGAGCACGCGAGCGGGCAGCGCGTCGTGGGCGATGTCGAGCGACAGAGCCGATGCGCTGACGCGAGTACCCCGGCCGACATGGGCCGTCGTGACAAGGCACGGGCCGAGGTAGTGCTCCAGCGAGCGCTGGTCGATAGCGGGTGCGGGCGACCCGTCGGGCAGCGGCCCGTAGTGGTTCGGGCCGTCCGCGTGCGCACCGAGGTGCACCGTCGAGCGCAGTGTCGACAGGGTCAGCGTGTCGCCCCGGGCTGTGTCGAGCAGGATCTCGCGCGACATGGCCGTGTCGCCGGGCCAGACGCTCAGCTCGGGAGTGATCGGCGGCGAGATGTCATACAGCACGCGAAGTCTCCTGGAGATGGGCTGACGCGCTCAGTGGAGCCCGAGCAGTCGCTCGCCGTGGCGGATCACCCGGGCGCGCCACTCGTCGTCGGCCAACGCGCGCGATTCACTCAATGGAACCGCCTCGGCCACGCGGCCGACCAACGCGGCGAACTCTTCCCCGCGCCGTTTGGCCTGGGCGTACGGGATGTTCGAGAAACTGACGAGATTGTACTTCGGCTCGACGCGATCGGGCATGTGGGCGTGGAGTGTCTGCTCGATCCGTTTGGCGTAGAGGAATGCCTCGTGGCCGACGGTGTCGCGCATCTCGACGAAGTTCTCCAGCGCCATGTCGGCGATCGCATCCGCGTCGATTGTGCGCACCTGGGCGTACCGCTCGATCGCCTGTGGGAGCTCGCCCAACTGCTCGATCAACTCGACCAGAATCCGGCAGTCCTCGAAGCCCGCGTTGATCCCCTGGCCGAAGAACGGCACGATCGCGTGCGCCGCGTCTCCCACGAGCACAAGGCGCGACCCGATCTGCCAGGGGCTGCATCGCACCGTCACGAGCGAGCCGACGGGATTGATACGGTATTCGCGCTCGAGCGTCGGCATGATCGCCGCCGCGTCGGGGTACCGGCGGGTGAAGAACTCGCGGACGGATTCGGCATCGTCGGGATCGATCGCATCAAACCCGTGTGCGCCGTGGAACGGCCAGAAGATCGTGCAGGTGAAGGTCCGGTCCGCGTTGGGCAGCGCGATCATCATCGAGCCGCCGCGTGGCCAAATGTGCAGGGCGTGAGGGTCCATCGCGAAACCGTCGTGCTCGTCCGGGTCCACGCCGCACTCGCGTGCCGGCGGGATGAGCAATTCCTTGAACCCGTGTTCGAGATAGGTCTGGCTGTAGTCGAAGCGGTCGGTTCGTTGCATGGCGCCGCGAACGGCGCTGAAGGCGCCGTCGGCGCCGATGATGGCGTCGACCTCGATGGTGACGGTTTCGCCGGTGGGCTCGACGCGAAACTCGGCCGCCGCCGCGTCAGAATCCACGTCAACGCATCGAAGATCGAAGCGAAAACGGACGTTCTGAAAAGCCGCCGCCGCGTCGAGCATCGCGAGGTTGAGCTTAGATCGCGAGACGCTGTTGATGGCGTCGGCGGTGTTGGCGCTGTAGGGCTGAAACGTCAGCGTGCCGGACGGATCGTGCAGCATGCGTCCGCGCATGGCGATCGCGTCCGCCAGCACTTGGCCGTCCAGGCCCTCGCGTCTCAGAGCCGTGATCCCCCGGCATGAGAGTGCGAGGTTGATCGATCGTCCGCCGAGCACACCTGCGCGTCGCGGGTCGGCGCGGCGCT
The DNA here is from genome assembly GCA_022567535.1 of Planctomycetota bacterium. GTDB lineage: Bacteria > Planctomycetota > Phycisphaerae > Phycisphaerales > UBA1924 > JADFGU01. The sequence goes on from JADFGU010000017.1 coordinate 14,527, forward strand.
CGGCCACCGTGACGCGAAACCCCAGCCGCGCCATCGAGCACGCCAGGAGCGATCCGGCAAGCCCGGCGCCCACGATCAGGACGTGCTGTGACTTGAACGATGTCATCGCGCAACGTGCCTGCGCAGCACCTGCACGAACGTCCAGACGTCATGGAACGAGTTGTAGAGCGGCACCGGAGCCGCGCGGATGATGTTCGGCTGACGAAAATCGACCAGCACGCCGCTTCGGCAGAGTGTCTCGTGCAGAGTCTGCGCGCCGTCGGCCACGGCGATCGAGAGCTGGCACCCGCGCGCCTCGGGGTCGGTGGGCGTGATGAGCGTGATCTGCGGGCTCCCCAGGCTGCCCAGCAGATACTCGAGATACGCCGTGAGACGCACGGACTTTCGGCGCAGGGCCTCGATCCCGACGCGCTCGAAGATCTCCAGCGAAGCTTTGAGCGGCGCCATCGACAGTACGGACGGGTTCGACAGGCTCCAGGCGTCGGCCCGTGGCACGGGGACGAAGTCGGGCGTCATCTCGAAGCGCGTCGCCGGGTCGTTGCCCCACCAGCCTGCCAGCCGAGGCAGCGACGTGTCACGCGCGTTGCGCTGGTGGACGAAGCACCCGGCGGTCGAGCCGGGCCCGGCGTTGAGGTACTTGTACGTGCACCAGACGGCGAAATCCGGCTCGCAGTCGTGCAGCGACATGGGGACGTTTCCCGCCGCGTGCGCAAGATCCCAGCCGATGCGGGCGCCGGCTTCGCGCGCTGCGCTCGTGATCGCCTCCATGTCGAAGAGTTGGCCCGTGCGGTAGTTGACGCCCGGCAGCAGCACGAGTGCGATCTCGTGGCGCCGGTCGCGGATGAGCGCACAGACATCGCCGGTGCGCAGCGTGTGCTCGCCGTCGCGCGGCAGCACGCGGATCAGGTGCTCGGCCGGATCCAGGCCGTGATGGACGATCTGGCTCTGCACAGCGTATGAATCGGACGGGAACGCCGCGTCCTCGATGACGATCTTGGTGCGCGTGCCGGCGGGTCGGTAGAAGCTGGCGAGCATCAGATGCAGGTTCACCGTGAGGCTGTTCATCATGACGACTTCGTCGGGCAGGGCGCCGACGAGGCGGGCGGCGCTGTCGCGTAAGACCTCGTGGTATGAATACCAAGGCGTGCGCGCTTCCATGTGGGCATCGACGCCCAGGCGTCGCCAGTCCTGCAGTTCGCGCTCGACCTGCTCCGACGCGGCCTTTGGCATGCACCCCAGCGAGTTTCCGACGAGGTAGACGCTGGGGCGACCGTCTTCGTGGGCGCGGGACGCGGGGATATGGAACAGGTCCCGGCACCAGGAAAGGGCATCACGCTCGTCCATCGCCTTCGCGAAGCGTTCGGACGAGTCGGTGAACGCGATCGGTTCCGTCATCGGGCTGGAGGTGGTCACGTGCAGATGGTATTGGCCTCGGTCAGCCCTGACAAAGCCGCCCATTCGATTCACGGTCGGCACCGGCTCTGTCTCACGCCAGGGATGTGCGGGCCTTGGAGCGATTCGGGCGGCGGAGAGGCATCGGTTGGGGCCGGAATCCACGGTGCCGCTCGATCTCGCCGCCGTCGATTCTGGCGTGTGCGACCCGAACGGCGGTCGAAAAGAATTGCTATGCGCCGCGAGGATCATCGGTTACAATGGAGCACACCACGAAGGAGGTTCCGATGAGAAAGACACTCGTGACCGTCGGCCTCTTGTGCTGCTCGGCGGCCTGGGCTCAGGTCGAGCGCGAATCGTTCGAGCGGAAGATTCTCATTCGCATGGACGGCGATCCGGCCGGGCTGCGGCTGCCTGCCGACATCGATCTCGATCCTTTCGGTCGCTCGGCGAACGGGTTGGGCTTGGACTTTCGCGTCACAGCGCGCGAGCTGTTGTGGCTGCAGCTGGCCGGGCACGCTGTGGAGGTGCTCGACCCGGACATCTACGCGACGTGGGAGCGGGTGAGCGGGCAGCCGGGATTCGGCGGCGACGGGCCGTGGGGTCAGTACCACGACCTCGCGTCCGCGTACCAGTTTCTCGACGAATTGAATCTAGCCCATCCGGTCACGACGGCGCTGTTCGAGGTGGGGCGGACGATCGAGGGCCGAAGCATCCGCGGCATCCGCATCAGTTCGGACGCGGCCACGATCGACCGTTCACGTCCGGCGATTTTCGTCACGGGGTGCCACCACGCGCGGGAGTGGATCGCCGTGGAGGCGCCGCTGTATATCGCCGAGCAGCTCGCGACGGGCTACGGGGTGGACCCGGCGGTGACGGCGCTCTTGGATCGGGCGGAGGTGTGGATTGTCCCGATCGTCAACCCGGACGGGTTGGTGTACACGCAGATCGATCGCTTCTGGCGCAAGAACCGTCGCGACAACGGCAACGGCACGTGGGGCATCGACCTGAACCGGAACTACTCCTACAAGTGGGGGTTCCCCGGCGCGAGCGCCTCACCGAGCAGCAACACGTACCGCGGCACGGCACCGTTCAGCGAGCCGGAAACCCGTGCTATTCGCGACGCCTTCGCGGTTCGCGATTTCGCCGTGGGTCTCACGTATCACAACTACGGGCAGCTGGTGATGAGCCCGTGGGGATACACGACGGCGCCCCCGCCGGGGTCAGCCCGGATGGAGGCCCTGGCATTCGACATGGCCCAGGCCATCAACGCGCAGCACTCGAGCTCACGGTACGACTACACGAGCGGGCGGTGGGGTGCCGCGCTGTACATCGGCAGCGGCATTTTCGTGGACTGGGTGTTTGGCGAGCTGGATCGTCCGGCCTTTATTGTCGAGATGCGCGGGCCGTTCACGCTCCAGGCGGTATACATCCTGCCCACGGTGGTGGAGAACTTCGCGGGGTTCATGCACATGGCGCGCGAGATCGCCTTTAGCTGGTGCTACGCGGACTGCGACCGTACGACGGGCACGGGTGTGCTCGACATCTTTGACTTCCTGTGCTTCCAGAACAGCTTCGTGGCCGGCGACCCTGAGGGCTACGCGTGCGCCTGTGCGAACAGCGGCACGCCGGTGTGCGATATCTTCGACTTCTTGTGTTTTCAGAATGCGTTTGTTGGCGGGTGTCGGTGAGGGGGAAGTGACGGAGGGGGAGAGGGGGAGCGACGAAGCGACGAAGCGACGAAGGGGGGAGACGGAGAGACGAAGTGGGGAAGAGACGGAGCGACGAAACGGCGGAGAGACGGGACGGGGAGGGGGTCGCGCGGGATCTATGTGTCGGCGGCGGGGATGGGGTCGATCGCGGTGGCGCGCTGGATCACGGTGTCGCACTTCTTGCATGTGCGCCGCTGGATCGGGCCTTCCCAGAACTCTTCCATGATGACGGCCAGGTCCTTGTCGATTCGTTTGAGTTTCCATTTTGCCGCGTGGACGAGCGCGTCGCAGTTGGGGCAGTACCAGTGCAGCGCGTCTTCCGCCTGGCCGCGCGGGAACTCGATGATCAGCCCGACGGTGTCGGCAGGGCGACGGGGCTGATGCGGGAGGTGTCTGGGCAGCAGGAACATCTCGCCCTCGCGGATGATCACGTCGCGCGGGTGTGAGCCGTCCGCGTCGCGGATCCCCACGCAGATGTCGCCCTGGATCTGGTAGAACAGCTCCTCGGTGGCGTTGACGTGGTAGTCGTTGCGGGTGTTGGGCCCGCCGGACACGAACACGATCACGTCCTGGGCCTGGTTGAAGAACTGTTTGTTGGACACGGGGGGCTTGAGGTGCTCCTTGTTCTCGTCGATCCATTGGAGGAGATTGAACGGGGGGTTCACGTTTGCGGTGGTCGCGGTTGGCATGGTTCTGCTCCGTGTTCGTGACGGGTAACGGGCGCGGGAGTGTATCAATTCCAGTGGCGTGCCGCCCGATCGCCGGCCCGCGTTTATCGGTGCGGCTCATCGAGCAGCACGCCCTCAATGGCCAGCCCCGGGCCGAAGCCAAGCGCCACGCAGGGCCCGTGGGCCGCCTCGGCCCGGAGCCGATCCAGTATGAACAGGACGGTGGGAGAGGACATGTTGCCGTGGGATTCGAGGATGGCGCGTGAGGCGTCCAGCGCGTCGGGCGACAGCTCGAGCGCATGGGCCGCCGCCTCAAGAATCTTGGGCCCGCCCGGATGGATGGCCCAGCTGGCGACGCCCGTGCGGTCCAGTCCGCAGCCGTTGAGCCATCCGTCTATCCACGCCCCAAGGTTGTCGCGGATGAGCCGCGGGAGCTCGGGCGAGAGCGACATCTCGAAGCCGTGGTCGCCGATCCGCCACGTCATCGCGTCGGCCGAGTCCGGCAGGATGTGCGAGCCCGATGCGCCAGGAAATTCAAGAAATCCCACTGCGGCATCATCGCGATGAATTTACAGCGCGTCGGCAGCC
>JADFGU010000018.1 GCA_022567535.1 Planctomycetota bacterium
ATGCACAAGGGGAAGAAGGCTGTGGCCCAGCGCAATGTGTACGCCGCGATGGACATCATCCGCGGGCGGCTGGAAAAAGAGGAAGAGGCCGAGGGCAAGCCCAAGACCGAGCTGGAGCTTTTCCGCAAGGCGATCGAAAACGTCAAGCCGTACGTCGAGGTGCGGTCCAAGCGCATCGGCGGCGCGAACTACCAGGTGCCGATCCAGGTGAATCGCAAGCGGCAGCAGTCGCTGGCGTTTCGATGGCTGATCAACGCGGCTCGTTCGGAAAAGGGTCGACCGATCTCCAAGAGCCTGGCGGATGAGCTGTACGCGGCGGCACGCGGTGAGGGCAAGGCGATGACGCTCCGCGAGCAGACGCATCGCATGGCCGACGCCAACAAGGCGTTCGCCCACTACGCCCGCTGAGCCCGTATCCCCATCGGCGGTGGTCCGCACTAGGACTGAACGCGCACTCCCGGAAGCATGATCCGGCACATGCTCTGGAATACAATTGGCAGATGAGCAAGGGCGCGCAAAGCCGGTACCACAGGCAGGAGCTTCTGCCCGGCGTCGGGGTCGAGGGACAGCGCCGGCTGGGGGCGTCGCACGCGCTGATCCTCGGGTGCGGCGCGCTCGGGTGCGGCGTTGCGGATCAACTCACGCGGGCCGGGGTCGGCCGGATCACGCTGATCGATCGCGACGTCGTCGAGTTGACCAACCTCCAGCGGCAGGTGCTGTTCGACGAGCAGGACGCGGCGGAAGGGCTGCCAAAGGCTGAGGCCGCCCGACGCCGATTGAACGAGATCAACGCCCAGGTGAGGGTGATCGCGCACGTGGCGGATTTCGACGCGTCCAACGCGGAGCGGCTGTGCGGATTCACAATCGACGACGGCCCGGATGTGCTGCTCGACGGCACAGACAACTTCGCCGCGAGGCTGCTGCTCAACGATCTGGCCATCAAGCACGCTGTGCCGTATGTGTACGCCGGAGTCGTCGGCTGTCGCGGCATGCAGATGACCGTGTTTCCGGGCGGGCGACCGTGCCTGAGGTGCCTTATCGAGCGACCGCCGGCCCCGGGAACCCTGCCGACGTGCGACACGGCGGGCGTCCTGGGAGCGGTGGTCGCGATCGTCGCCGGCGTGCAGGCGGCCGAGGCGCTCAAACTCATGCTCGGGCGCGAGGATCTCGCGTCTCGCTCGCTGCTGGAGTTCGACATCTGGCGCAACGAGCGGCGGCGGATCGAGATGTCGTCGGCGGGCGATGGGTGTGCGTGCTGCGGCCGGCGCCAGTTCGACTACCTCGACGGGCGGCTCGGTGCAACCTCGGCCCGGCTGTGCGGGCGGGACGCGGTGCAGCTGGCCGGGACCGGCGCCGAGGGGCCGGTCGATCTCGAAGCGCTGGCGGCGAGGCTGCGCCCGCACGGCGAGGCGACGGTGAATCGCTTCCTGCTCCGCGCCACGCTCTCATGTGAAGCCGGTGACGATGGGGGCGAGGTCGGCCTGACCGTGTTCCGAGACGGTCGAACGATCGTGCGCGGCACCACGCGCGCCGAGCGCGCCCGATCCCTGTGCGCCAAGTACCTCGGCGGCTGATGCGTGGTCACAAGGTCGGATCTGAGATCATCCGTGTTCCGGCGGGGCTGAATTCATCAAACGACGAGTGAAATCGTCTGATGCGAAAGGAAATTCAGAGAAAGGCGAGCAAGTAACCTCGATGCAGCAAATGCAAGAGGAAGAAATTGAGGAAGGATTTGCGGAGAGAGTGATCGAATAAAGACAAATACGCCACACGGGGGCTCTTGTTTTCAGACAGAGACCTTTAGGTTAAGAACTCTTGGCTTCGCAAATGATAAAGCACGCTCCAAAGAGAGAGGACGTGTAGGAGACATTTTGAAGTTTATCGAAATGACGGCATCGAGCGACCGAGTACGTTCTCGTAGATTGCCCTAAACTCGGTCCACCTCTGATCGAAGACAAACTCCATTACGTCTTCCCAGTTTGGGGGAACGTCCTCGACCGATACTCCGTCAAACATCTCGCCCATAAGTTCGATCGCTCGATCGACTTGTGCTAGTTGAGTTTGAATAATACTTGGCAGTTTACGCAACGCTGCTTCTGTTTCTCGGCTCTTCTGGAATCGTGCGCCTTCAAACGAAAGGAGTCCTTCAAGATAACTCTTCAAATCCTGTTCAAGCAAGTATTCGTACTGAAGGAACTGGTCAACTACTGCTACGATGATGTCCATTTTGGCACTATCGTATTCGGAGAATTCTTCCCGAAGCATTGATCGGGCGCGATTATACTTGATAGTGGCTTCGGCATCGTCGCCCAAGTCTTGTGATATTCGCAAGAGTGCAATGACAGATAGCGCATCGTCCTCAAGTCGATGTCTTATCCTTTCGGTGATTGGATCTGGCGTAATCGCATCCTTCCAGCCAAGGTAACCCGCTGAACCCGTGAATCCGACGATTGCGAGCAGGCCAACCAATGCGACTCGCTTTGCGGCGATCTCTTCCGTCAACAAGCCCATCGTTATCGCCGCAGCCACCCAGCCGACGAATGCCAGAAAAAAATATGGAACTCCCCAGAAAAAGCACATCACAACGGTTACCAATGCAGCCGGAAAAAAGAAGAACGCCATTGCAGCGTAGAAAAGACCCCAGTTCTCGAATATGAGGCTGAGTGACCAAACGAACATGAAAAACCCGCCCACAATCGAAACGATCCCCGCTAGCACGCCCACAGTCCCACAAAAGGCCAATTCAATCCTATTTGATTCGGCATCGATGTCGGCAAAGTCGAGGGCGTTCAGAGAGCTGCTCGGATCCGCGTTCGTGTCGTCGTCGCCCATTTTTCTGATCTCCGTTCTCCGGGATCGTACCAGCCCGAGCGAGTTTTTTCAGATAGCCGCTGTTTTGCCAACACATGGCGATTCCTACGCCCATAAACAGCGCTCAGAGCGACAGAAGGGCGGTTCTAGGTTTTCGCGCGGTCAGGCGCGGATGAACGGGTTGGACTTCTTCTCGCGCCCGATCGAGGTCGTTTCGCCGTGACCGGGGTAGACCTTGGTGTCGTCGGGCAGCGTGTACAGCTTTTCGCGGATGGATCGTTCGAGTGCGGCGAAGTCGGAGGTGGGGAAATCGTACCGGCCGATCGAGTCGGCAAAGAGCGTGTCGCCCACAATGGCAATCCCTGCGTCCGCGTTGTGCAGTGTGATCCCGCCGGGCGAGTGCCCGGGCGTGTGGAGGACGGCCCACGTGGTGCCGGCCAGAACCAGCGTTTCGCCACCCTCCAGCAGCGTGTCCGGCGGCGGGGCGGAGATCGGCTCACCGCTGAACAGGCTCAGGTTCAACTCCGGGCTGGCGGGGAACTCCTGCTCGGCTCGGTGGAGCGAGACGGGTGTGCCGGGGAACGCGTCCAGGACGAGCGCCAGCCCGGCCACGTGATCGCAATGAGCGTGCGTGAGGATGATCGCCTCGGGCAGAAGGCGTTGATCGCGGACGGCCCGGATCATCGGGTCCGGGTCGTAGCCGGCGTCGATGATCCAGCACCGATCAGACCCGGTGACGCTCACCACGTAGCAGTTGGTGGCGTAAGGGCCGAGCGTGAACGCAGCCAGTTGGATCCGGGGTGTCGTGCTGGTTTCAGATGAAGTCATCGTCCGATGATAGAATGGCCCGGACGTGGACGCGTGCCCGCCGGGAGGGAACCATGCTGATCAGGAACATCGCTGATGTGAGCCATGAGCCGATGGATGTGCCGGGGGCGGACCGGGTGAAGATGTCGGTCATGGCGGGACGTGCGGACCGGGCGCCGAACTTCGCCATGCGGCACATTGTCATCGAGGCGGGGGGGCACTCGCCGCGGCACAGCCACGACTATGAGCACGAGGTATACGTTGTGGACGGGGGCGGGACGGTGCTGCTGGAGGGCGGCGAGCGCGCAATCCGCCGGGGCGACGTGGTGTTTGTGCCCCCGGACGAAGAGCATCAGTTCCGGGCGGGTCAGGACGGGCTGAGTTTCCTGTGCCTGGTCCCGGTGACGCGAGACTGCGGGGAGTGCACGCCGGGGAGTTGACCGCGGCCGGGGTTTCTGAACTGCCGGCTGGAGAGGATCGCACGTGACGACGCGCCAGCCGCAACCGGATTTGCGAGACGGCGACTCGACCCGTCCGCCGGGTAGAACACGGGCCGATCGCCGGGGCGCGTGGGAGGCCGTGTGCGGCGTGCTGACGGCTCTGGTGTTCATCGCGGGCGCGGTCGGGTCGATTGTGGGGATCGCGATCGGGGCGGGATGGACGCCGGTTGCGGCGTCGGAACTCGTCCTGGTCGCCTCATTGCTGGGGCTGCTGATGGTGCTGCTGCTGTGGCCGATCGCGGCCGCCGTGCGCGGGCAGCGGCAGGTGCTGACGATAATGAGCGCGCGACAGGACGCCATGTCGTCGGCGGTTCGATCGCTCGCGGAGCAGTCGGCGCTCTCGGACGACGCGCGGCGTGTGCTCAACCGTCGGATGGAACGAGACCTGCTGCGCCGGGCGATCGAGGAGGACATCGCCGCGGAGGACTGGGACGCCGCGGCCGTACTCTGCGCCGAGCTTGCCGATCAATTCGGGTACCGCGCGGACGCGGAGGAGCTTCGAAGACGGATCGACCGCGCGCGGTTTCAGACCATGGAGCGCGACGTGGCCGACGCGGTCGCTGAGATGGACGCGATGCTGGCGCAGAGGAACTGGGCCGAGGCGCAGGTCGCGGCGGCGCGCATCGCGCGCATGTATCCCGAATCGCCCAGCGTGGAGGGCCTTCGGCATCGGGTGGCGCGCGTGCGGGGAGCGTACCGGGCGGAGCTGGAGATTCGGTTCAGAGCCGCGGCGGAGGAGGACCGCGTCGAGGAAGCGCTGGATCTGCTCGAAGAGCTGGACCGGTACCTGACCGAGGCGGACGCGAGGCCCTACGTCGAGGTCGCTCGCACCGTGATCGAGAAGGCCAAGGGTCAGCTCGGCGAGCAGTTCAAGGCGGCGGTGCACGATCGGGAGTGGGAGGCGGCTTCGCGCATCGGCGGGCGGATCACGAGCCGATTTCCGAACACGCGCATGGCCCAGGAAGTCCGCGCCGTGCTCGAGACGATCCAGCAGCGCGCGTCGGCGGAGCACAGGGAGCGGGCGTGATGGGGAGGAAAGAAGCGACGAAGCGGTAGGTCGGATCTCCGAGCCGACCGTTGGGCGTATTCCACGCGCATACCGCCAAATGATCGAAAGACCGAGATTCGCAAAGACAGAGTGGCGGGCGTCCTGCCTGCGGGCCGTCTCCCGTCTACATCCGCCGCGACATCGCCCGTGCCACGTCCCGCCTGGACTCGCGTTCGGCGATGGCCTGGCGCTTGTCGCCCTTGCGGCGGCCTCGCCCCACGCCGATCAGCAGCTTGGCGTACCCGTTCTTGAAGTAGAGCCTGAGCGGCACGACGGTCATGCCCTTCTGGGTGACGCGCCGGGCCAGCTTGAGGATCTCTCGCTTGTGGGCGAGGAGCTTTCGCGTGCGCACGGCCGAGTGCTGGCCCGGGCCGGCCGGCCCGTACTCGCCGATGTTGATCCCGTGCAGGTAGAGCGCCGGCGGCTGCTCCTGCACGCGCACGTGCCCCTCGGCCAGCGAGATGTTCCCCTCGCGGATTGACTTCACCTCGGTCCCTACCAGCATGATCCCCACCTCGAGCGTGTCCTCGATCCAGTAGTCATGCCGGGCCTTGCGATTCTCGATCGTCTTGGGCTCGCCGGGTTTTTTCTTCTTCTTGGCCATGGAAACCAGACGGGGAATTGAGCGGGGATGATGTGTGCGGAGCACGATAGGACGCGCACTGGCGAGGCAGGCACGCCCCCGGCTGTTCGTGTATGCTCCGGGACATGCGCCTTGAAGGCCTCGGCATCCTCTTGGTTCCTGTGGTCATCGCGGCCTCACGGCGGTTCTACAACGCCAACGTCCGCGAGCTCAACCAGCTCTGCGCCGCGTTTCCCACGAACATCGTGGCGAGGCTGTTCAAGATCCAGCCGTCCACGTTCTTTGAGCTCGACTCGGACGCCGAGCGCGTGGTGCCTCGGGTCTGAACCCACGCCGCGCTATCCGTCCACGACGGGGTTCCGCAGCACGCCGATTCGTTCAATCTCGACTTCAACCACGTCCCCGGCCCTGAGATAGACCGGTGGCGTTCGCGCCACGCCCACTCCGGCAGGCGTGCCGGTGAGGATCACGGTGCCCGGCACGAGCGTGGTCCCGCGGGACAGTTCGGCGATCAGCGTCGCCACCGGAAAGATCATCCGCACCGTGCTGTCGTCCTGCATGACCGTGCCGTTCACTCGGCAAACGATGCGCAGCGCCTGCGGGTCGCCGACGGTCTCGGCCGCGACGAGCCGAGGTCCCAACGGGCAGAACGTGTCGAAGCCTTTGCCGCGGCAGAACTGCCCGCCGGAGCCCTTCTTCTGCCACCACCGGGCCGACACGTCGTTGGCGCAGCAGTATCCCAGTACGTGCGAGAGCGCCTCGTTCTCGGGCACGTCCTTGGCCGCGACGCCGATCACCACCGCGAGCTCCGCCTCGAAATCCACCTGCTCGCCACCGGTCGCCTCGTCTCGGCAGGGCGCGGAGATCACGATGTCGTCGCCGTCCAGGCACGCCGAAGCGGGATTCTTGGTGAACATCATCGGGCGCTCGGGCAGGTCGGCGTCCTGCTCGCGCGCATGGGCCTCGTAGTTGCGCCCGATCCCGATGATGTGCCGGATCGGCAGCTCGCTCGCGTCGGCACGCTCGACCGCCACACCCAATGTCGTCCTGACCAATCTCACACGCTGCTCCTCAGAGCCCCCTGCGCAAGCAGGGGGTCCTCGCAATCCCATTCAGAGACTAGATTACATCCACCTCGCCCGGCGACGGACACAGCCCGGCCTCATAGCCGCGCCCGAGCAACTCTCGGATCGCCCTTAGGCCCGGCTCACCCATGTCGAGCGTCAGCTCGTTCACGTACATCCCAAGATAGGTGTCGACCAGCTCCTGGTCTCGCCACTCCGGGCGATCTTCCGCGTGCGCCAACAAGTATCGGCGTGACAGCTCGCCGTGCTCGAGCGCGTGCCGGATCGACGCCGACAGAATCGACGACACCTGCGCGCACGTGCCGTCCCCGAACCGCTGGTCCAGATCCCGCCGGATCACGTTGAGCCCCAGCGGCAGGGGCAGCCCCGTCTGCTGGTGCCACCACTGCCCGAGGTCCGCGACCGCCACCAGGCCCATGCGCTCGAACGTGAGCTGCGCTTCGTGGATGAGCAGCCCCGCGTCCGCCTCGCCTGACATGACCGCCGGGGCGACGCGCTGGAACGGCATCGGCACAGCCTCGAACGCCGGAGTGTCCGGCCGCGAACCCATCATCAGCGAGAGCGTCAGGAACGCCGTCGTGTCGAGGCCGGGAACAGCGACGCGCCACGATCGGCGGGCGCCTTGCAACATCTGCCGCACTTCGGCCGCGCGATCCTCCCGTGCGACAACCTTCGGCCCGTACCCCTGGCCGAACGACCCGCCGGACGCGGTGATCCGGTACATCTTTCTGACGCGCGGGTAGGCGTGGCACGAGATCGCGGTCACGTCGTACGCCGCCGACGGAACCTCGCCGCGCTCCGCCAGGAGCGCCGATGCAATCGCGCGCTCGTTAAGCGTCTGGACGTCCTCGGCCTGGCACGAGAAGGAGAACGGGCCCGTATCAATGACCGGCGACCCGTCGCAGCCCTCGATGGAGCGTCCGCGCGGATCAATCAGCCCCGACAGCGGCCACCACATCACGAGATCGTCAGAATCCGGCGAGTGCGCAAGACGAAGCGTGTAACCCGTCATCACGGCCCTACCGCGTGTGTGTGTCCACCCGCGTGGTCGCGCGCGTGAGCGACCTGCACCGCGGCGCTGAACGTGTCGAGCCTACCGTCCGTGAAGACCGGCTGCGTCCACGCGTAGAACTCCTCGTAGCCCCCGTCGACTTTGCGGGCGTAGGTCACCCTGCATCGAAGGTACGCGACACCGGGATCAATCTGCCGTATCGAACGCGTCGCATACATGTCTGAGACCACCTCGCCCCGGGGGCCGATCCACTGGATCCGGAATCCCTCGACGGCGTGTTTCACCCGGCGTCCGAGGATCAGGTCCGATTTCAATTCTCGGGCCGTCGCCGCCTCGTCCACAGCGACGTCGTAATACCCCTGCGAATAGCCTCGGCGCGGCACGGTCACGGTGACGGTCTCGAGGATGACGCCGCTCGTGGCGTAGAATCGGCCGCGCTGCATCGCCGAGGTGATCGCGTCCGGCGTCAGCGTTTCCGCACGCACCATCACCCACCCGCGACCAGGATTCGACACGTCCCGGCCCCAGCGTTTGAGGCTGTGCACGTCGTCCGAGCTGACGCCGTAGATCGCCATTCCCTGCGTCAGCAGCACGTCCCAGAGTTCTTCCGTCGAAATGTGCTCCTCGTCACCCTGGTTGTTCACGAGCGGGTGCCCGTTGAACAGCTCGAACAGGTGCAGCCTCTGGACGGGCAGCATGTCGTCAGCGGTGACAGCCCAGCGGAAGTTGGGGTGGTTGAGTATCGCCACGCCTCCGGCCGCGATCGCGCCGTCGGTGTGGTGCTGGATGATCTCGCTCGTGTGCTCGCTGTCGAAGGACCAGTCCACGAGTTCATCGAGGTTCATACCCGTGGTGTGGATCGTCTTCGGGCCCGAGATTTCCTCGCCGGGGATCAGGATGAAGTCGTCACGACGATTGCCGGGCAGTTTCACCGACGCAGGATCGATGAACTTATTGTGCTCGGACAGAATGAGGAAGTTGTACCCGCGGTCGAGGTACCAGGTCGCGACCTCCACGGGCGTCGAGTCGGCGTGGCCGCACAGCACGGTGTGCGCATGCGTGTTGCCCTTGTACCAGCGAGCGCCGTCATGCGCACATCCGGTCGCCAGGGCGACCAGCGACGCGACCATCAGCACCTGATTCCGCATCGGCCGGTCTCCCATGCGAACGGACCTGTGCAGCCGCCGCGCACGACATCGTACGCCCGGTTGGCGAATCCCGATTCCGCGTGGGCTCGGTCAGACCCAGACGTTGACAATCAGGTTCGGCTCTCTAAGTTTTCCGCTCCATTCGCCCATGGTGGTGGTGACGAGCTTGACCTCGTACTGGGGGTGGGCGTCGAGCCATTCATTGATCTGCTGGTCAAGGAACGCCAGCGAATCGCCGGTAAGCTTGGCGTGAAAGCTCTTCACATGGATGGCGCCCGTGCCGGTGACGTTGGGCGAACGCGTCCATGAATCCTCGTGGCGCATTCCGAGCTTCTGCTCGAAGGCCCTGATTTTGTTCACGACGGGCTCATCCGCGGGGGCCGACGTGCGGGGAGCGCTCGCGGCCGGGCCGCTGGTCGGCGGCGGCGTGACCGGCCGGGGTCCTGGAGTGTCTTCCTGGGAATACAGCGGGCGGGCGCTACGCATGGGTCATCCCCTTTCTGGAGCGCAACAGCATATCACACCATCACGCCTTCGGCAGAGGCGACCGCACGATTGCCTGCTGCGGGCTCACGGCTGCAACCGGGTGGCGGACCACGGAGAGGGGCTCAGGTCCGCCGCCAGCGTCCGCGACCACACCGCCCGATCGTGCAACCGACCCTGAGCGCCCACCCAGAGCTCCAGCCGCTCGATATACAGCCGGTATCCCCCCCAGTGCGGGGGGCGGGGAATGCCGCCGGTGCGCGCGCTTGGGTCGGCGAGCTGCTCGAGCGTCACGCCGAACCGGGCGACCGCGTCGGCCAGCCGCAGCATCAGCGCCTCCTGAGATTCGATCGGTCGGCTCTGGTCGCTCGCCCAGGCGCCCAGCTGCGAGAGCAGCGCCCGCGACTTGAAGTAGGCGTCCGACTCCTCGTCGGGAGACCGCACCACCCGACCCTCCGCCCGGATCTGCCGGTGTGCGTGGTCCCAATGAAACAGGGCCGCCGCCCGCGGATTCGCGTCGAGGTCGGCCGCCTTGCGCGACTGGTAGTTTGTGTAAAAGATGATGTAGCCCGGGTCGAGCTCAATGTGCTTGCACAGCAGCGTGCGGACCGTCGGGCAGCCGTCGGCGTCAGCGGTGGCAAGGTACATCGAGGCCGGGTTGGGCTGGCGTGGATCGCCGAGCGCCTGCTCGAACCAGTCGGCAAACAGCCGCATCGGATCGGCGGGCAGCGGGTCGGGCAGGTGTTCGCCCGTCATGGACTCGGCGGCCGATTGGGTCACGGCGGAGTATAGAGGCACTCCGTCTGCATTCACTCCAATTCGCACCGCGGCCGAGCGAGTCCCGGGCGGTCAGACTGCGCGTCGGCGTCCTGTCGCTCTTGCCGACCGGCGATGGCGTGTTACAATCGACCCGGTTCTCGGCTCGCCCCGCATGAGCGCACCGCCGGGAATCTCGTGTCGCGGGCGTAGCTCAATGGTAGAGCGTCAGCCTTCCAAGCTGAATGTTGACGGTTCGAGTCCGTTCGCCCGCTTTGATGCCCGCGGCCGCTACCGACCGCTTGCTTCGCGGCGGAGGAGCCAGATGAAGACCGGCCCGCCGATCAGGGCCGTCACCACGCCGATGGGCAGCCGACCCGTGCCCATCCACACCGCCTTGACGCCCGCGTCCGCGCCGATCACCAGGGCCGCGCCCGCCAGCGCCGAGCCGATCACGACCACCCGATGGCTCGGCCCGGCCAGCAGCCGCACCACGTGCGGGCAGACCAGCCCGACGAAGCCGATCATCCCGGCCATCATCACCGCCACCGCCGTCAGCACGCCCGACGCGAGGAACAGCCCGACCCGAAGCGCGCCGAGGCGCACACCCACGCTCCGCGCTTCGTCATCGCTCAACGCAGCAGCGTCCATCGCCGGCGATAACCACACCGCCAGGGCGACGCCCGCCAGCACCACGCCTCCCATCGCCGCCAGGCGTCCCCAGGTCTCGTCGTCGTTGAGCGAGCCGACGATAAGCCGGGTGGCTGCGCTGCCGCCGTCGGGCAGAAGCGCCGCCACCAGTTGCGTGCCCGCGCCGCACATGATGCTGATGATGACGCCCACGAGGATGAGCGAGATCGGTTCGACAAACCCGCGGCGCTGACTCAGCGCGTAGACGACCGCCAGCGCGACCAGCGAGCCGACGACCGCCGCCCCGGAGTGCGCGTGCATGGGCGACGTGGCGCGCCCCGTTCCCACCCCGGATTGATACGCCAGCCAGACCGCCACCATCACGGCCAGCCCCGCGCCCGAGGCCAGGCCCAAGAGGTCCGGCGACGCGAGCGGGTTGCGCAGCAGCGACTGGAGCATGACGCCCGCCACCGCCAGGGCCACGCCCACCACCGCGCCGGCGACCACGCGCTGCCCGCGGAGCTCCCAGATCTGGGCGCTCTCGGGAAGCGTCAGGCCACCCCCGCCCAGCAAGAGGCGCAGCCACACCGCCGCACCCACCACCAGCGCCAGCATCGCCAGGACTGTCCAAGGCCGAAAGGACATGCGTGAGAGCGTACGGCCCGGCGAGGATCCGCGCGGCTGGCTCCCCGCTATGATCCCGCCCGATTCGCCGCCAGCAGACCCCCTCCGCCTCGCGGACTCGGCACCTCCCCCGCACGCGGGGGAGGGAGCCCATGCCGCCCGCCGCCTTACCCGCCCCGCCGCCTTATCCGTTCCGCTGCACGGCCGTTGACACGAAGGCATCACGAAGTGAACACCATCCGCTGCAAACTCATTACCCCCAGCGACTGCATTCTCGACGACGAGATTACCGAGGCGGTCATCCCGGCGTGGGACGGGCTGTTCGGCGTCCTGCCCGGGCGTGCGGCGATCGTCGCCAAGCTCGGCCTGGGCGAACTGACGCTCGATTTCCCGGATCAAAAGGGAGGGCGCGGAGCCAGGCGCTCGTATCTCATCGAGGACGGTTTCGTGCAGGTGATCGACAACCGTCTGACGATCCTGGCCAGGCGGGCGATCCCGGCGGAGGAGCTCTCCGAGACCGACGCGAAGGCCGAACTCGCCGAGGCGTATGCGCGCACGGTCCCGGAAAGCGCGCCGGATCGGGTCAGGCAGCTCGAGCAGGTCACCCTCGACCGCCGCCGCGCCCAGCTCAAGCTCGACATGGCCGCCAGATCGCGCAAGACCGGCATCTGATACGTCTCTCTTGAGCCCGCAACGCGAGCCGGCTCGTCCCCGGGCCGGTCCTTCATCGCCCGCCCGGATCTTCAACGCGAAGGGCTCGAAAACCGCGACGAGGCAGGTCGGATCTCCGAGCCGACCTTCCGAGGTGGGTCAGCTCTCCGAGCCGACATCCGACCTGGGGGCGGGGACGTGTGTGGATTGGGTGGTGCTGGCTGCCTGCCTGCCTGTGCCTCCCGTCGGTTACGGCGAAGGGGGTGGGTGAGCGGGCCCTGTGATGCGGGTGCGCCTGCCACCGACGCGCACCCTCACGAGCACCGTTCCGTCTTCGAACGCCCAAATGCGGGTACGACCGTCACTGGACTGAATGCAAAAGGGTGCCGTTGCAGCGTGGGCTGGATTGAACCATCCAGGCCACCTGGCTGCCATCTCATCAAGAGCGATTGACGGATCAGCGATGCTCCATCCATCGCCAACAACCAGTCGCTCTAGTTCTTCCGTACTAATCGGGTCGCTCTGGAAATAGCCGTATTGGAACGGGTTGAAACGCATGTCATCGACGAAATCCGCGTCGGAAATATGAGCCAAAGGAATTGACTGTATCAACTCGCGCACGTCCACACTTTTCCCGTACCATGCGAACCATAGGGCGACCGACACCAGGATCACGAGCAGGGCAATAGCGGTTCCAGCCAGTACTCGGAAACTACGGCTACTTGAAGTGCCATCTATCGGCATAGCAGGATCCTATTCCCGGTCCGGTACTCTTAACCACTCCAGTCAGCGGACGGAACTGGCTGCTCGCCTGCCGGTGCCGTACACCCCGTGAAACGCACTGGCACGATTTGCCAGCGGCACCATCGGAATGCTCCGCCAGCCTCACCCGCTGCCATGGGACTGCCGCAGGGCAGCGGCCGGCACAGCCGGTTTCTTCAAGCGGTCTGGGAGCGGGCGCAGCAAGCGCCCTTGCCCCCTGGCGGGGAATGGGGCGTCAGTTGTCCGGGCTTGCGGGGGCGGCGGGACGCGGGACTCGGGCTGCTGCCTCGGTCGCTGACGCTGTTGCCTCAGCCGCTGACGCTGCTGCCTGAGTCGTTGACGCTACTGCCTCAAGAGCTGACGCTGCTGCCTCGGTCGCTCACGCTGCAGCATCAGGAGCTGACGCTGCAGCGTCAGGAGCGCGCCGAGCACACATATCGGACCTCGCACATCGCGCTTCGCCCGAATCACGCTGATAACGCCGCGGACCCTGCGATGGCGTCACCCGAGAACCCCCTCCGTCCCGACTCGTCGGGACACCTCCCCCGCCCCATTTCAACGCGGGGGAGGGAACTCCGTCACTGAGCCACTTCGTCTCTCCGTCTCTTCGTCTCTTTCTCCCACTCCGTCACCTCGTCACTGGGTCACTCCGTCACTTCCCTTTCACCTCTGCTCGCGGTTGAGCTGCTGCTGGGTGCGCCGGTCCTGTAGTTCGGCCATGTTGATCCGGTGGGGGGCCATTCCCGCCGGTTCGGGGAAGACCTCGTCGAACGGCTTGCCTCGGCCGCGCTCGGCATCGGCGTCGTACACAGCGCGGCTGCCCTGGGCGATGAAGTCGTAGGCGTATCGCTTGAGCCGATCGTCGGCCAGATCGTACAGACGCTCGGCGTCGCCGCGATTGAGGATCATGATCGTGGAGACGAACGCGCCGCCCTCGACGACGAAGAACTCGCGGTCCAGCTGCGACTCCATGCGGGCGGCCGAGGGATTCACCGGGTTGAGCCGCGCCTGTTCCATGAAGAAGTTTTCGTGCACGAGCTTTGCGTACACGAGGTTGTCGGTGTAGAGCTCGTCGTCGCCCTGGAGCAGGCCGTTGACGAACGCGGAGATGAGCGCCGGGACGATCTCTGTGGCAGCGACCTGCGGCGTGCTGAGGCGCTCGCGGAGTTCTCGGCGAACAAAGTCGTCGATATCCTGCGCGAAGTAATCGGCCCGGAGGTCGTCGCTGACGTTCATCCCCTCCCACTGCCCGAGCTCGTCCTTGAGCCGCGTCGCCTTCTCCTTCATCCCGATTCGGTAGTAGTAGCGGATGACGTCCTTCATGAAGTTCTCATAGCCGGACGAATACAGGGTGACGGTTCGGCCCGGCACCTCGTTGGTCGCCTTGATGCGCTCGAACACACCGGCCCGCTCGCGCAACTCATCCAGGATCTGGAGGTAGGTGTCGACGAAATGGGGATTGGGAAACCCGAGATAGACGACCTTGGGGTCGCCCGGAGTCGCGACCGAGCCGACGAAGTCGTAGTAGATCCGCCCCGATCGGAACAGGTCCTGAACGGCCTGGATCACGATGCGATCGGTGTTGACGAAGTCGAAGTCGCGTTCGTTGCGGATGGTGTGCCGGGTGAGCGCGCCCTCGACGCCCTTGGCGACCCAGTACACCGCGTGCGAGGCGGCGTGGCGCCAGTCCATCGGGCCGTACTTGCGCGTGTAGCGGATCATGCGGCTGGGCTGCATGTTGTAGACATCGATCAGCACGCGCTTGCGGACGTGCGCCAGCAGCGGCTGCCAGGCGGCGTCGTAGGCGGGGTCGTCCAGCAGCGCCTCCATCGCCTCGGCCTTTGTGCCGAACCGGGCCGACTCGCGGAACATCTGGATCAGCACGTCGTGGCGACCCGAGCGTCGCAGCGCATCGTGCCGCGCGTACCGTTCGAGGAACGATATTCCCAGTTCCGGCTCGATCGTGGCTGTGTACGCAGGCAGGAGCGCCGCCACCGCCGGGTGTGATTCTGTGAGCCCATCGAGCGACCCGGGCGCATCGTCGATGATCTGAAGCCACGCGGCGTATTGCTCGATGGCCTGGTCGCGCGTCTCGCGCGGCTGAGGCGGGGGCGGATCGCCCAGCACCAGCGTCCACTCCTGCGCCAGGCGTCGTTTGTAATCCGGGTTGGCGTCGTCCATGTACCCGGATATTTTGTGCAGAAAGATCCAGCCCAGTTCCCTGTGAATGAGCATGTCGGTGGGGTTGTGCACGACGCCCTGGCGGCGGAGCAGGTCGATCCCGCGGTTCACCCACGACCAGCGCTCGTCCGGCGTGTGCGTGGTGACCGAGATGTTGTACGCCATGTTCCACGCGTGAAAAATCCACACGTCCGGGAATCGGGGCTGGAGCGTGGTGATCGCCTTGGCCAGGTCCATCGCCTCGTGGTACTTGCCCTCTTCCTTGAGGGTGTTGGCGCGGACCCAGAGGAAGTTGACGAACAGGCCTCGGAAGGCGCCCATGGCGATGCCGATGGCGACCTGGGGCGGATCGCCCTCTTCGAGCGTGACGGTGTAGCTGAGCCGGTTTCGACCAGCGGAGTTGCTGAGGCTTATGGCCAGCAGCGCCGACCCGGCCATGGCGATGGCCATCACCCCCGCCGCGCCCGTCTGGATGATCCTGTCGCGATTCATGCCGGCCAACCCCTCTTCGTATTACTGTCCTGAGTAGAGCCCGAGTTCGCGCTTCCTGAAGATGTAGGCGCCGAGAAAGAACAGGCCGACCGTCCAGACGCCCAGCAGGGCCACGCCCAGGATGACGCCCGGGTTGTCGGCGGTGCCGACCCATGGCACGAGCCTGCCCTCGACCAGCCTGGCCTCGGGGCGCAGGTTGGCGTAGGTGCTGAACAGCCAGGCGACGCTCTGCGCGATCGGGCCGACGATGATCTGGATCACGCGGGCGAACCCCTCGTCCGGGCCGGACAGGTAGTACTCGACCGACTTGGCCAGGTAGCCGGCGCTCTGGGCCGCGATGAAGGTTCCCACGGAGACCAGGCAGGCCACGGGCAGACTCAGGAATGTGCCGGCCACGAGCGACAACATCGCCAGGAAGCTCAGCTTGACCCACATCACGAGCATGACGCGAAGGAAGTTCATCTGGTAGCCGCCGACGGAATACGAGATTTCGAACCCGCCGGGCGGGAAGAATATCGCCGAAGGATTCGTCCTGTTCGTGTACGGATCGCCGTTCATGGCCACGACGCGCAGCACGCCGTTCTCGTCCACGGCGTCGGCGGGAATGTCGTTGATGACATGGGTCGAGGCGAGCGTGCACTGCTCGACGTAGGGCTCGTAGTGCCCGAACTGAAACGAGACGGTGTAGACGATGTCCGGGCGGTTCTCGGCGGCCTCGACCTTGTACCTGAGCAGGAGCGGCACGCCACGGTCGCGCGCGCGGTCGAGCCCGGTGAACTCGAAGAACGCCGCCCGTCCCGGCGGTGCGCTTCTGGTCACGATGGTGACGATCTTGTAGCGTTCCTCGGCGATCTTAGCGCGGGCTTGGGGCGTGTCGAGAAAGTCCGGGTTTTTGAGCTTCAGATCCTCGATGTACTGGTTGACGGACTGGAGGAACTCCTCCGAATCGCTCTCGATAAATGGCTCGGGCGTGACGCTCACGCGGGACTGAAGCACCTGGTAATGGAGGATTTTGCGGTCCTCGGTCGGGGCTGCCAGCCCGTCCACGGCCGACACATACGGCTCGCGCTCGCCGAACGCCTTCTCGTTGCGCAGGCGTTCGGTGAACAGGAAGATCGACGTGCCGCACACGACGAGCAGGATGGCGCCCAGGGTTGCGAGGCCGACCCATTTCCCGAGCAGATACTGCCAGGCGCTCACGGGCTTGGTCATGGTCTGCCAGACGACCTTGTCGCGCTGCTCGGTGGTGATGGTGGAGACGCCGAACACGACCGTGAGCGTGCCGATCATCCAGAAGGCGATGCGCGTGCCGTAGCTCAAAAAGTTCTGGACCTTGTATCGGAGGAACGCTTCATCGTGCAGCGCGCCGGGGATCGCCGCCAGCAGCAGGATGACAAGCACGATGAAGATGAGCGAGATCTTTGATCGGACAGCCTCGCTGAGCACGTTGCGCGCGATGGCGAAGACGCTGCCCGGGAGCAGCCCAAGGGCTAGCCTCGCCCCCTCGAGCAAGGCCGTGAACGACGCCGACAGAACCACGACCCCCAGCACCAGCGTCCACCAGTCCTGGGACGCGCCTGAGAGTCGCATGAGTGCAACGACGGCGCCGGTGATCGCGCCCAGTGCGAGGTAACTCAACCCGAGCCCGAGCCAGACCGCAACGAGAGCAACGCCGCCCACCGCCGAGACGCCGATGGCGATCGTGCGCGGCGATCCCTTGGCAGCCATGAATTTCCTGATGTGTTCTTCGAAGGCGAGGTCGAAGCCGGGTGCGATCTGCTCGGCCTCGATGGCCTCGGAGATCCGAGCCGTGACCTCGCTCAACTCCGTCCCGGCGGCCGGGTCGTAAACGACGATCGCCCAGACGATGCGGGTCAGAGCGAGCGCGACGATCCCACCCGAGGCGATCGCCCGAAACGAAAGCGTGTGCTGGGCATGGTTCAGCCGCCGAACGACCTCGACGAACGCGCTCACGGGGTCGGCTCCGCCTCTTCCTCCTCGCCCGGCTCATCCTCGAGGAGCGAACCGATGACACCCAGATCCACCTCGGAGGTGTCCACCTGGCCGGGTTCGCGCGGGACCGCGGGAATCTCGGGCGCTTCGACCGGCGCGGGCTCATCAGTGTCAGGCTCTGCGAGCAGTTGCTCGATGAGAGTGTCAGCCTGGTCGGGCGGCTCGTCGATGGTCTCCGGCACCTCGGGCGCGGGCTGGTCGCGCTCACCCTCGGCCATGAGGCGGTCGATCAGCTCGTCGCCTTGGCCGTCGTCCTGCAAGAACGCGGCGGTCTTGCCGCCGTAGGTCACGCCGGACGTCTCGATCTGTTCCACGCGCGCCTGTTCCACGATGTCGAGGAAGAGCTCTTCGAGCTTTCGGCGCGGGTGCGAGACTTTGATGATCGCCGCGTCGCCGCGGGTTCGCTCGCGGATGACGCGGTCGATCTCGGCGATGGTGTCGTCGTCCAGCGCGTCGGCCTCGATGGTGGTGCGCGAGCGCGACTCGAGCAGCTCGTCGCACGAGCCCTCGCGCCGAGACTTCCCGCCGTACAGCACAACCATCCGATCCACGCAGTCCTCAACGTCGGCGAGCAGGTGGCTGGACAGCAGCACGGTCTTGCCGCGACGGCCGAGCTGGATGATGAGATCTTTCACCTGTCGCGTCCCGATCGGGTCCAGGCCGGCCGTGGGCTCGTCGAGAATCAGCAGATCGGGGTCGTTGATGAGGGCCTGGGCCAGCCCGATGCGGCGCTGCATTCCCTTGGAGTATTCGCGCACGGGGCGGAACTGGGCGGCCCTGAGCCCCACCATGTCCAGCAGCTCGTCGATGCGGCGCTGGCGCGTCCTGTAGTCGATCCCGAACAGCTTGCCGTAGTAGTCCAGCGTCTCCCGCGCATTCAGGAACGGATACAGGTACGACTCCTCGGGGAGATAGCCGATGCGCTTCTTGATCGCGACATCCGTGGGCGGCCTGCCGAAGACCGCGATCCGCCCGGACGTCGGCCGGAGCAGGCCGAGAATCATCTTGATGGTCGTGCTCTTGCCGGACCCGTTGGGCCCCAGGAGCCCGAAGACCTCGTGCGGGCGGATCTGAAGACTGAGTGAATCGACAGCGCGTGCGCGGCTGCGCATCCAGAAGTCCCGGAACACCTTGGTGAGCGACTGGCACACGATCACGGGCTGTACCGATCCGCCACGCCGAACGCTCTCACGCTGTTTCCCGGTCACAGTCGT
>JADFGU010000216.1 GCA_022567535.1 Planctomycetota bacterium
CCTCGGTGTCGCTCCAGTCCTGCCCGGAGCGGATCAGGCAGAGATTGTCATGTGCGACCACCCGGATGCGCGCACCGTCATGGATCGCGCGCGGCTCGCCGCCCGGAATCATCGCGTCGCCCACGCCGACGCTGGATTCGATCGCCGTCTTCCCGGGGCCGATCGGCCCGCTGGCCGTCTCGACCGACGCGCTGGAACGACTCGGCGAGCACGATGCGATCGAGTCGCGCCGATGTCACGACCCGCTTGCGCTGATCCGCCGCATGATCTGCCTCGGCTTGAACGGCGCGGTCGTCCCGAGTGTGCACGAGCCCGCGAACCCTCTCGTCGATCCGGGCTGTGCCGATCCGCTGCGGGCCGACGACGCCCTGGCGCCGACATTCGCCGCCTGGGCCGTCGCCTCGGGCAACCCGCTCCCGCACCGCCGGGGCATGACCTGGCAGCAGCGCGCCGAAGCCGCCGAGGCCGAACTGGACCACCTCCGCGCCGGCCGGGCGTGGCGCGTCGCCTCGGCCCTGTCCACGCTCGCCCACGCCCTGCCCACACATCGTCAAGGCCGGTGAATCGCAGCGCGCGGTACTATTTCATCGTCCGCACCAACGCCGGAAATACCCGTGACACGGATTCTCACAGAAAACCGGGCCGACACACATGCCGACGATGAGTCCGCCGGTAGCGGGCCCGGTCTCGATACCGCCCGCACCACGCAGCCTCCCCCTGCCGTCGTCGCCGACAGTCTCGCCAAGTGCTTCCACATATACCGCCGACCCGCCGACCGTCTCGTCGAATGGGCCACCGCCGGCAGAACCACACGACACACCGACTTCTGGGCCCTGCAGGACGTGAGTTTCTCCGTCGCCCCCGGCCGATGTCTGGGCGTGATCGGCGAGAACGGCTCGGGCAAGACCACGCTCATCAAGCTCCTCGCGGGCACGCTCTATCCCACGCGCGGCACGTGCGCCGTTCGTGGTCGAACACTCAGCCTCATGGAGCTCGGCACCGGGCTGAACCCGCAGCTGACCGGCCGGCAGAACGTCCAGAACATGTCGCGCCTGCTCGGGCTCGGCCCGACACACGCCCGGGAGCGCATGGCCCACATCGAGTCGTTCGCGCAGCTCGGCGATTTCTTCGACCGCCCGACCGCCCTGTACAGCGCCGGCATGCGCCTGCGCCTCACCTTCTCCACCTTCGCCGCCTTCGAGCCGGACGTGCTCATTATCGACGAGGCCCTGAGTGTCGGCGACGTCTTCTTCCAGCAGCGCTGCGCCGCCCGCATCCGCGAGTTGCTCGCCCGGGGCACGACTCTCGTCCTCGTCACCCACGACATGGCCGCCGTTCAGAATCTTTGCGACACCGTGCTCCTGCTGCGCCGCGGCCGACCCGCGTTCCTCGGCGAGCCGGAAGAAGCCGTTTCGCGCTATCTCTCAGGCCGCAACGGCGCGCCCTGCGTCCAACCGCACATCTCCCCGGCGGGCACACAACCGTGCACACACATCGACGAGATCATCGCCCACGACGTCATCGGTGATCGCGGCCGGCACCGCCACGGGCACGGCGGGCTGCGCATCCTCGCCGCACGCGTCACCAGCAGCGCCGGCCGCGACACGCTCGCCTTCGCCGTCGGCCATTCCGCCTTGATCACCGTGGTCATCGAGGCCATGCGCCCCGTCGCCCAGCCCCGGGCCGGCATCCGCATCTTTGACCGCCTCGGCAACCACGTCTTCGGCGCCGGCACGGCGCAGGTCGGCCCGCCGCTGCCACCGCTCAAAACCGGCCAACGCGCGATCGTCCGGTTCGAGATCACGCTCGATCTCCGCCCGGGGCCGTACACCTTCGGCCTGGGCGCGTCCGAGCCGCCCGCCAAAACCGACACCGACCCGAACGGCGCACTCTTCCACGACTCCATTGACTTGCTCGGACCGATCCAGGTCCGGCCGCCCGACGACCACCGCCTCGCGTTCTTCGGCCTTGCACGCCTGCCCATGCGGGTCTCGCACCGAGTGGTGAACCGTGATTAGCCTCGTCTTCCTCACGGGTTGCGGCGGCAGCGGGACGACGATCCTCGGCCGACTGCTCGGGCGCCACCCGCGCGTGACATACCTCAACGACCGCTTCGACCTCTGGGTGGACGCGCTTCCCATCGCTGACATCTGGGGCTTCTCGCATCCGGACGAACATGGAGCCCGGGTCGAACTCACCGCCGACGATCTCGACCGGCCGGGCGTGCGCGACGGAATCGACCTCGTCCGGTCTCGTCTTGAAGCCCAGCGCGCAGGCAGCCCGGTGCTGATCGAGAAGCTGGCGATCAACAACTTCCGTCTGGCCTTCCTGCACTCCGCATTCCCCGACGCCACGTTCATCAACATCACGCGTCACGGCCTGGAGGTCGCCGCCTCCATCGCCCGCCAGATCGAGCTCGGCCGGTGGTACGGCAGGAACCACCGCAAGTGGGCGCTCCTTCGCGACTGCGCCGGGCGCATCGGCCTCGGCGAACTGGCTGAATCCTGCCGAACTCCGTTCGAGAAAGGTCTTCTCGAATGGCGCCTGAGCGTCGAATCTGCGGCCGGCTTCTTCGACCGGACGCACGACGCTCGTGCCGCGCACGTGCGCTACGAGCACCTCGTCGATGATCCGACGGCTGTCGCCGGCAATCTCTTTCGATTCCTCGATCTCGACCACGACCCGGCCGCGATCGCCTGGGCGGGTGACAACATCGCTCGGCGCAGCCCAGCCTGGCACGCCATCGACGACGCCCCGGCAGAACGCATCGCAGGCTGCGCCCTGCGCCGCCTCGGCTACAGCGTCGCCGCTCACGCGGGATCGCAACCGTGACCATCGAGGCCGATCCGATCCCCGTCTTCATCGTTGGCGTGCCGCGCTCGGGCACGACACTCGTCCGGCTCATGCTGGACGCGCACCGGGCCATCGCCTGCGGCCCCGAAACGCCCTGGCTGTGCGCACACCACGACCGCACTGTCCAGCGCCTCTTCGAATATCTCACCGACGACCCTTGCGGCTACTGCCGCAGCTTCAACATGGACCGCGACGCCGTCCTGTGCGCCACACGCGCGTATGTCTGCGCGCTCTTCGACCAGTACGCCCGCCGGCGCGGCAAGCGACGATGGGCGGAGAAGACCCCCGGCAGCGCGCCGCACCTCGCGTTCCTCCACGAGCTCTTCCCGGACGCACTGTTCGTGCACGTCACCCGCGACGGCATGGACGTCGCCGCCTCCACAGCCATCCTCGTCCACTACCGCATCAACGTCTCGGAGCAGCACGCCGGGACGCTCGACCTGGCCTCAGACCTGCGCACGGACAACACGCCCTTCGCCGCGGCTGTGCGCTGGCGACACTGGACCCGCCTCATCCAGCGCTCGCTCGCCGGCGCACGCACGTTGACAGTGGAATACGAGCAGCTCGTGCGCGAGCCCGAAGTCACGTGCAAAGCCATCTGCGATTTCATCGGCGAACCCTTTGACCCTGCCATGCTCGAATACCGTGCGCACCCGCACGACCTGCCCGACTGGGAATGGGGATCGGCCGACTTTCACGCGCACGAATGCATCACAACCGAGCGCGTCGGTGTCGGTAAGGCCGCGATCGGACCGCTCGAAGCCGAGCTTATTCACCCCGTCGTGTGCGCCCCGTCCGGCCGACCCGAACCGGCCGCCGCGCTGGCAAGCGTCGATGAACTCCGCTCGGACCGCTTTCGACTCTTCATGGACCGCACCAACGCGTTGGCCAAGAGCCTCTCACTCGCGCAGATGCACGACTGGTCCAAGGTCTGGGAGTACCCGTGGCTGTGGTTCAACGCCCTGAGCCGCATCGACCTCGCCCGCGCCCGTGTCATCGACATCGGCAGCCAGCGATCCGTCATGCCCTGGCTCATGGCCATGCTCGGCGCCGATGTCACCATGATCGAGACCGACCCCTCGCACGAGCCGCTCTGGTCGCGCCTGCGCTCGCGGCTCACCCTCGACATCGACTGGCGATTCGTCGATGACGAGTCCATCCCGCTCGAGGACGCCTGCGCCGATCTCGTCACCAGCTTCTCGGTCATCG
>JADFGU010000019.1:0-16168 GCA_022567535.1 Planctomycetota bacterium
CAGCCTACAAGCAAGTAGTCATTATCGTCGGGATCAATCCACAGGGCGTGATCGTCAACGTGACGGTATGCTCGGGGGGCGCGCTTGAAGTTCTTGCCGCCGTCCTCCGTAACATGCATGAACGTGTCGAGCGTGTACACGCGATCGACATCCATCGGGTCACACACGATCTCATTGTAATACTGCGGGCTCGAGCACATGTACTTGCTGCGCTTCTCCCAGGTCTCACCCCGATCGGTTGACCGGAAGAACCCACCCTTCCCATCAGCGGCTTCCACAATCGCATAGACGACGTCCGGATCAGGCGGTGACACGCACATGCCGATGCGCCCCTTGTCCACTTTGGGCAAGCCGCTGGTGATCTTACGCCAGGTTGCTCCCGCGTCGGTCGATTTGTAGATGGCGGACTCCGGGCCGCCGTTGATCAGCGTCCAGACGTGCCGTCTCCGCTGGTAGGCCGACGCGTAGAGCACATCCGGATCACGAGGATCAAAGTGCACTTCGTTCACGCCCGTGTCACCGCTGATGTGCAGTATGCGCTGCCAGTTCACGCCCCCGTCGGTTGTCTTGTACAATCCCCTGTCGCCGCCGGAGCGCCACAAAGGGCCCTGCGCCGCGACGTACACCGTGTTCGAGTCTCGTGGGTCGACCAGAATCATACCGATGTGCTCGGATTCGGTAAGGCCCATGTTCTCCCAACTCTTACCGCCGTCCCGCGTACGATAAACACCGTCACCGAACGAGACGCTGCGCTGGCTGTTGTTCTCGCCCGTGCCCACCCAGACGATGTTGTGGTTGCTCGGGTCGATCTCGACGCAGCCGATCGAGAACGAGCCCTGGCTGTCAAAGACCGGCGTGAACGTCGTGCCGTTGTTCACCGTCTTCCACACGCCGCCCGAACTGACTGCGACGAACCATTCGCTGTGGTTGTCGGGGTTGACGGCAAAATCGCCAATCCGTCCGGACAGGAGCGCCGGACCAATCGAGCGCGCCTTCATCACCGAAGAAAAGGTCGACGCCGAGATGCGCTCGGAGACATCGGGCGACGCCTCCTCGGGCTGCTCGGCGGGCTGGTCAGTAGGCTGCTCGGCAGGCTGGTCAACCGGCTGATCGGCGGGCTGCTCGGTGGGTTCCTGACCCAATACGGAACCCGCGAACACACACACGACCATGATGGCGGCGATTCTCATCTCTCATCCTCGCTTAGATCCTCTCCCGGCGACTCACCCGCGAACAAACGACACAGCGCGGGTGCCGAGCACAGCATACAGCGCGACCAATGGTACCACCGAGCCCACCACGACTTTTGTCGTCGGCTGGCGGAGATCACGCGGTTATCGGGTGCCCCGCCCGTTCTGGAATCGATATCAGAATGATGAAGATCGACCGAAATTCCGATCGTCGAAATCGATGGTCCGTTCCGGCTTGAGCAGCAGAGCACGTGAACAGGAGACCGCTGGCGAGCGGACGATTTCTCTCCACTGCTCGCCTGCTCCTGTCTCGCCTGCTCCATTGCCGTCGCAGCGGCAATCAGGGCGAGAGGATTCGAACCTCCGACTTCGTGGCCCCAAACCACGCGCTCTACCAAGCTGAGCTACGCCCTGCACCCGCCGGGCTCGCCGCGTGCCCGTTGGCCGCACGAGTGTATGCGGTGCGGCTTCGGCGCGTCCGCGCAGAATGACCGGCCCTGAGGGGTGGTGGTCTCAGGGCCGGCCCGGGTTGTGGACTCGTTCACGCTGTCGAATGCACTGACCGCTACATCGGCAGCTCCTGCAGCATCAGGATCCGCGGCTTGTCGCCCAGCCGCTGCACGTTCGAGCGGTCGACGACCATCAGGAACCGCTTGGCCACGGTCGGCACCAGCGGATCATCGGGGCTGAGCCCCTCCACGTCGTCGCGCTGGTACCCGTGCACGACGAACCAGACCGCGAAGAAATCGCTCCGCACGCTGGCGGTCCCGATCATGCCGTTGATCAGGGCCAGCTTCTCGTCGTAGTCGTCGTCAAGCTGGTCCGCGATCCTCCCGGCGCCGTCCGTGTAGAGAATCGACTCGACGCCCTGCATCGGGATGTTCTCAAAGTCGCGGGCGAGGTGGTCGATGTCGTGCTCGACGGTGACGCCGCCGCCGCGCACAGCCATCAGCTCGCCCAGTGATCGCATGCCCGGCGTCTCGCGAATTCCAGCGAATCCTGTCGTCATCTCGCGTGCGCGATTGTCGGGATCACCGAAAAAGCCGCCATTCGTAAAGTCAACGACATCGGCGTTCCCCACCAGCGTCGGAACCACTCCCTTGTGGATGTATGCGAAGACCGCCGCAGCCACGTCGGACTGCCGCGTGGGCGCGCCCTGCCCGGTCCACCACCACTGGGGTTGGCCGAGGGTGTCGAACGGCGGGGTGAGCATCGGAAACGCCCGCATCACGTCCATCGAGGCGGTGTTGGCGTTGATGACGCCGATCCGAGGCCGGCGCATCGACCCGAACATCGGGTCCGTCGTCGTGAACACATCCAGCACGTTGTAGGCGATCGGCACGCCGGCGCCGCGCACCGGCTCGTCCGGATCCCATGTGCCGTTCTCGTCGAGATCCTCGAAGGAAACGAACGCATTTTTGTTCGGCGCGACCTGACGATCCGTGTCCAGGCGCAGCTGGCCGTAGTCGAATGTCTTGCTCATGTCTGAATGCAGCTTCAGCTCTCTCTGAGGATTAGGATTTGCGACGGAGTCATAGCCGAGCGCCAGAGCCATCATCTCGCCCAGCGTCGTCCAGCGCTGGTCGCCTACCAATAAAGGGTCAGGAAGCGCAGTCGGGATATGCATGGGGCCGATGCCCATCGGCAGCAGCATGTCGCCCGCGCGAAGCTTCTGGCCCGGAACATCATTCGGACTTATCCCGACGCTGAACTTGTCGTTGTCCAGCCGGATCTCCGCGTGAATCGACTCATAGCGCGTGCCGGCGTTGTTGATGCCGACGCCCCCGTCCTTGTCCCACGGCTCCCGACGCTGCGTGGCGAAAAGCCTGTTCGCGGGGGTCACGCCGGTCTGATCGCCGAACAGCCTTCTCATCGGGAAGTTGCCGGCCGTTGCGGTGCCCGACACGCCGCTCGTCTCGTCGAAGTCCCTCTTCCGCAGCACGGTGTCGCGGCCACCGATGGCCTCGCTGAAGTTCATCGACGTGTCAAACTTGTTCTCGATGCACCACGCGGGGAACTCGCCCCTCTCTGCCCGCGCCGAGCTGCCAGTGTTCACGTCCACGCCGCCGTGCTTTCGCCGGATCGTCCCGCTGCGAACGATCGAGTACCCTTCATTGTCGCCCCATTCGCTCCTGGGAGCAGTCCTCTCGCTGTACGCCGCGGAATCGACCACTTCCGTGTCACCGTTGGGCAGGCTGCGGTCCAGCGTGGCTTGGGACTGCCCGCGCGTGCCGGGGTCGCGCAGCCGATCGACCAGCAGGTCGTCGATCCGCACGGCCTCGCCCTCGCCGCTCCCCGACCCCGCACTCGTGATCAGGTCCAGCGCCCGCCAGAGCAGAACGACTTTGTCCTTGTCGGTGCCGTCGCCTTCGACGAGCTTGACGAGTTCGCCTGTCCCGGAATCGGCCACTGGGATCTGGATCGCGTCGGGCCCGAACTGCGCGTTGATCCAATCCCCGATCGCGTAGCTCTCCAAACCGCGCCGATCCGTCCTCTCAAGACGAACGTCGTTGATATGCGATTCTCTGAAGCTCAGCGCGTAGAAGACCTTGGTTATGCCCGGCTCGAGAATGACGTCCGCAAGACCGGGCGCGTTCGCGACCAGCGCCCCGTAGTTTTCGGGAACCTTGTTGCTGGCTTGCGGCTCGATCCTCCCGAGCGGGAAGAGGTGCCCGCCGAACTCCAGGTAGTACCTCGATCCGTCCGCCCACAAGTGCACCGGCGTATCGAAGGGATTGGTGAGCTGAAACGCGAGGGCCTGCATGATGAAGTCCTCGTTATCAAAATCGATCGTGCCGTCGATCGTGAAGGGCGCGAGCTGCACAGCAGGAGGATTCCATGCCCCTCCGTCATCGTCGCCGCCATTCTCCCACCACACATCGCTGTACATGAAGTACGAGTTGACCTCGACAATGAACGGCTGGGCCTCGATGCCGAAGATGTTGACCGCCTCCACCTCGTCATCGAGCAGCTCCTCAGGCAGTTTGCCCTCATCCAGCACCAGCCGCAACGGAAACCCATTCGGACCCTGCACACTCCAGGCCGGGTAATCATCCGGGTCGTTGAGCCGGCTTGACCTCCTCGCATCCTCGCTCGTGACGACGGTCACAGCCGTCACCGTGTCGCGCTCGCCGCCATCATACATGTCGGTGGCGTTGGCGGTCATGTGCGCAGCGGCGATCAGCGCCCGCACCGGATCGTGGCCGTAGAACAGCGTCTTGAACCGATCGTACTGTGCATGCGTCGCGTTCCAGTACGGAATCTCGGGATCGACCTCGCCGGTGTGCGGCAGCAGCGCCTCGGCGTACGCACGGAACAGATCCCGCGGATCGCCCTCCGACGCCTGTTGCAATAACTCCGGCGCCGAGTACCGGCCCTCGAAGTTGAAGTTGTCGCCTGGCCGCCCGCTCGACTCCCACCGTGCGCCGATGCCGGACACCACCTGGAGCAACGAGTCGATCTCGCCATCGAAGATCAGTCGGCTCGAGCGGATGGGACGGGCGCCGCTGTGGGTGGTGAGATTCTGGCGCACGTCCATGGCCGACCAGATGAGCGACCGAACCGCCGGCTTCCAGGCCGTACCGCTCAGGAGCGCCAACTCAACGTGCGGACGCTCGAGCAGCAGCGGGCGATTGTCGCGCAGCGGGCTGAAATTGTCGAAGTTCGGGTCGCGGCCGCCAAACACACGTTCGAGCGGCGACGTGTTCGCGTCGTCGTTTGTGCCGCGGTACGTGAGCAGTTCCAGAAGCGACGGCAGCCCGAACAGCGGCAGCTTCGTGTACTGACCGTCCCCGCCACCGAGCGTGTCGAACATCGACTCGCCCGGGAACACGCCGGCCGCATCCTCGCGATACCGGATGAAACGGTCCTCCGCCGAGAGCTCTGCATTCGGCACCGGTGCGGGCGGGGGCGCGGGCATCCGGTGCGTTCTGAAGTACTCCAGGCGTGCATCCTCCGCGGCGTTGCCGACGGCGAGTGCCGTGTTGGCCGGGTTGTTGGCCTTGTACTCCGAGTAGTTTGCGGGCCCCGACCCGTTCACGAGCCCCGCGTAGCCATCTTCTTCGTAAAGCCTCGATGTGTCCTGCAACCCGAGCATACGCCGCAGGTCAATATCCGCGGGCGTCGAGCCAACACGGTAGTCGTCATCTCCGCCACCCTCGAGGCTCCCCTCTCCGCCGCGCAGATCCACCGCGGTGTTGACGTTCACCAGCCCGCTCAGGTCGACCGCCCTGGCTGCGAAGAACCAGCGGAACGTGTCGTCCCTGGGCAGCAGTGAGAACACCTCGCCGGGAATGGTCGCATCGACCAGCTCGAACCATCGCGCGTCGAAGAACCCGTCGCCATCCGTGTCCACCCACTGATAGAACGCGTGCGGCGGGTCGTCGAATTCGTAGTTCACATCCACCGCCGGGCGAAACGCGTACTGCTGGAACATCGTCCAGTCAGCAGGTCTATTTGGCGTGGCCCTGGAGCCGGTGACAAGTTCGATCGTCGCCTCGCCCTCCTCATCGAGTAGCGAGAGGTAGTGGCTCATCGACGCGTCAAGATCCCTTCCTGCCAGCCCGGTCGACGCGAGCAGGCCCGCGAGGTTGGGTGGCGCGGGCGGAGCGTCGAAGTTGTTCCGAAGGTTGATCAGGTTCACGAAGCGCCCGTCGGGCGCGAAGTTCGAGATGCTCTCCCAGTCGCGAGACTCGAGCATCCAGTCCTGTCCCCTCATCTCGAACGCGCGGTTCATGGCGAGAAAGACCGGCCGATGCGGCGCCAGCCACGGATCGGACGCGTCGAAGGTCAGGATATTCAACCCGGTGCGAACAGGATCCCACGAATCGGGCATTCCCCCCCACGGAGCAAACCGCATTCGGTCGATAGCAGCCGCGGCGAGGTCGTCCCCTACCACGCTCCTGCGCGAGGGGTCGACCCACGGGAAGTCCCACGCCTCGCGGTACACAACCGGCGGATCGCTCGATGTGCGGGCCTTCTCCACGAACCACGCCGTCTTGTCGCGCCCGATCACATTCGAGAGATAATCCGCGACCTGGTCGACCGTCTGGTCGACGCTGCTGGAACGAATGGACGCCACAGCCGTGCGCACATCGCCGCGCCCGATCCCCCAATACACCAGCGTGATCACCGACAGCAGCACGAGTGCTCCGACCGCCAGGATGATCGCAGACCCGCGGCGGGATCTCGCCGGACGCGCAGCCGGGGACCGGCCTGCGCGATGCATCGTGTCCTTGCCAAGCATTGGTCTTTCTCCAGGCCGACACCCCTCGGGTCGGCAGCACGAACAGGTCAATACACCGGGTTGCCCGGCGTCTCGAACACAAACTGGAACGTCTGCTCGAACGTCGGGTCGATCGGGTCCGTCAGCGTCAGTGTGATGCGGATCAACTCGGGCCAGGCCCACGGCAGCGTCGGCGACAACGCGTCGCCATCATCATCGATGTCCCCGGCCGGGCCCGAGTTGGGTAAGTCTCCGCGAAGGTCGGGGTTGAAGGTCGGGTCGAAGTACCCGAAGTACGACGTGAGCGGCTCCTCTTCCTCCGTTGTACGTCGGCCGTGGATCAGCTCCGGAATCACCGGCCATGCATCGAGACCGGCGGGGTTCACGCGCGGATTGCCCGGAATCGGTGAGACCTCTACGCGGGGCCCGCGGAGCATCAGCGGGATCTTCATTTCCTCATTCTGCGCGGCGCGGTACGGCCAGGCGACCTTCTCCTCGGGTCTCCTCCGCTGCGGGTCGCCGTCCAGATCGACCCACCGATCCTTCCCGTGCCAGATCATCCGCCCGTCCGGATCCACCATCCCGAACGTCCACTCCACGATAAACTCCGTGCAGGACGGGATGAACACGGACGACGCGATCGCCATCTGGTCCGCTCGTAAGATCGAGTTCCACCAGACCGCTTGCGGCGAGGTGGAGTTCTGCAACTCCGAGAGCACGCCGAGAAAGTCCGGAGCGCTCCGCTCCGCCCGCATTCGCGATCGCTCGCGAGGGTTCACGGCCATGGAGTTTGCCGGCAGCGCATCGTCCATCCAGGCATGCATGAAAAGGGCGGCATCCAGCCCGCCGCGGGTCTCGCCGTCCATCGCCGCCCAAAGCTGCGCCTCGTTGTTGATATCGTTGGGAATCTCCGACACGGTTGTCACGATCTCGCGGATCTCCGCCAGGTCGGTGGTCGCGATATCGACGATGCCAGAAGAGAGCTGCGGACGCGGGATTTCCGACCCGAAATCAAACGCTGCGATGCGCCGGAACAGGCTTGACGCCGCCGGGCGAAGCCCGATCCAGTGCTCGCCATCCCGGAGCAACGCCGGGGGGATGCCCGGCAAGCTGGGTGTGCCGGACTCCGACCCCCCGAACTGTGCCAGCACCGTCACGTGCCGCAGCAGATTCCACGACGACGCGTATCGATTGGGATTGGGACGGTCCGCCAGCGGCGGATTGACGCCGAGCTGGTGGGACGGCTCGAAGTTCGGACCATCCACCCGCGGGCGGCGATAGAAGCTGCTTCGCCTCAGGTCCAGTTGGCGTCCCTGCCCGTGCCCGTAATAGATGGAAGCCTCGTTGGAGGCGGCTCTGAATCCGGCCGCGAGCGCCTCCCTGGCCGACGACACGGGCTTTTTCACGAAGAACATCAGCTCGTCCACCCGCCTCGGCCTCGGGGACCGGTCGTCGCCGTGCAGCGGCACAGAGTCGGCGTTGTTCGCGTACTCATTGCGGATCACGAGAAAGCCGTCGCGGGTCATCGCCTGAAAATCGGCGCGGAACTGCGACTCGAGCAGAGCGGCGTATTCCGTCATGGCGCCGACCCGCCGACCCGCCGAGACCGTCCTGGCGGTCGAGTCAAAGATCGTCGTCAGCCCGAGTGCGATCAGGGCGAACGCTCCCAGCGCGATCAACATCTCAACCAGCGTGAAGCCCGGGCACGTTCGGATCGAGCGTCTCATCGCGGATACCTCCCCCCAACGCCCGAGCCGCTCGGAGATCCGACCGGATCCGTCAGCGTGAGATCAAACACCTCGATCGTGACCGGCGTCTGAGGCGTCAGCACGATCTGGAAGAGCTCGTACGATTGCGGCGTGACCGTCGTCCGCTGAACCCAGCTCGGCACGGGCGGATCCACCACCACGACGATGTTGTTCGAATTGACCTCGATGCTTCGCAGCACACGGTACACGTTGCCGAGATTGTCGACGAAGCGCTGCCCCGGCCGCGTCGCCACGTCAAGCTTCGACGGGTTGTTCGCCATGATCCTGATCTGATCCGGATCCTCTGGGTCGTATTCCACGTCCAGCATGAACAGTCGCGCGTAGTCGCCCTGCCCGTTCATCCTGGGCAGCACGTCGATGTCGTTGTCTCGCACCGCGACGGGAACGCGCCGATCGCTCGGGGGCACCGGCGTCGGCCGGCCTGTCAGCACCTGGTACAGCGTCGCGTTTTTCGTGCGTATGCCCGGGTCGATCCGGCGCACGAAGAGCGCCACCTGGATCCGAGGCGAGCCCAACGCCGCCGCCTTGCGCGACGGCAGACGCCGGGCCACAAAGTCCCACACGAACTCGGGCCTCATCCCGGTCGAGGGCGCCGGCCAGAGTCGATCCCCCACGTTGATGTACACATTCTCACTCGAGGCCGGGATGAAGAAGTCCATCCGTCCCGCGTCGTCACCGTACACTTCGATCTTGCCCGAGCGTGTGTTATCCCACGCATATCGGCGGCTCGCTTGGCGTCTGGTCGGCGACCAATCCCGATCATCGACCAGCGTGCCGAGCCCGACTGGTTGCCTCGGCGGGTACTCGATGCCGACTGCTACCTCCCAGGTGTGCAGCCGATTCAGGTCCGGGCGGGTCTCGATATAGGCCTTTGCCGCCGACGCCGCCGTTACCGCTCGCGTCGCGTCGGCACCGCGGCGCTGGATGGAGATCGTGGCGGGCAGCGAGATCGCAAGCCCGAGCAGCCCGATCGACAGCACGACTATGGCGATGAGAATCTCGATCATCGAGAACGCGCGACGATTCATGGCTGACCTCCCGCCGCCGGCTCGAGCGGCAGCATCTCCTGGGCACGCCCCGAGTACCGCTGGATTGTGAACACCATCGCTTCGGACGAGGCGACCCGGCTCTCCAGCCAGTCGCTCACCGCCTCGGACACGCTCTGGATCGTCGCGCCGGCTGGGAACAACGACAGGTCCAGCCGAGGCTCCTTGTTCGGGTTGTTCGGATCTTCAAGACCCATATACAGCGTCTCGGTCTCGCGGTTCAGGCGTCGCGCCCCGACTCCCGCCGCCAGCCTTCGCTCGTTGTAGACCGCCAACTGCCCCACCGCCCGGGCCAGGACGGTATCGGTCGCTTCGTAGCCCAGCAGCCTTTGACGATTCGCCCGTCCCTGGTTGCCTGTAAAAGTCACATCGTCGCCGAGCACGCGTCGGACGAACCGCACAAGGTCGATCGCAATGTCCGCGCGATAATCTTTCCATGGTTGTTGCGATCGGAACGAGTTGGTCGGCGCCACGTCCAGCACAAGCACCGGCTCCGGGTGCGACAGGTCCAACTCACCGCTGCCGCCGCGGAATCGCACCATGAACGTCTGGCGATTGTCCCCGTCAACCGGCAGCGAAATGTCATAAAAGCCCGTCTCGGGAAAGACCCAGTTCCCCTGCCTGAAGGGGTAGTTTCCGCTGCTGTACCAGCCCTCGGACTCGTTGTTACCGCCGACGATCGAGTTGGGCGGCGCGTAGGCGCGCACCGACCATCCCGGCGGCAGCTGCACCGCGTCGACGCCCGACACCGGGGCGAACAACTCGACCTTTCTCAACTGACCGTTGATCCGGTCCAGGATTTCGCCCACGAAGACGGCCGGCACGATCGTGATGCGCCCGCCCGGCTCGTGGATGAAGACCGCCGCGACATCGCGGCCCTCACCGGCCTCGATCGCGATCAGCCTCGCCGTACGCAGCCCGCCCTTGAGCGCGTTCTCCGCCGACGCACGCCGTGTCGAGTACGTCAGCGACTTGAACGCCGGCACCGCGATCAAGAGCATGATGGTCGCGATGGCCACAACCACGAGCAGTTCGACCATCGTGAACGACCGGCGACGGCGATGTCCGCGCGAGCGCCTCACTGGCCAACCCCCATCACGTTGTCAGACCTCGCGGCTGCGATCGCATGCGACGCGGCTGTGGGATCCAGCGTCAGCCCCAGCCTCTGCTGGATGACCTCCACCGGCTCGTCGCCGAACATTCCGTTGGCGCCCGCGATCACAATCCCGTACCGCGCGCTCCGCAGCTCGACGTCATCCGCCGCGATCCCGAAGACCTCCGGCACGTTCAGGTCCGCGGAATTCTCCACGTCCTCCTCCGGCTCCCAGCGGTAGTAGCGGATCTCGGTCCCCGTGCGGTCGCGCAGCACGACTCGACCGGCGTCGCGGTCGATCCAGTTGAGCCCGCCGGCACCCTCGTCGGCCCGTATCATCGGCTCGTACCGACGCCCTCCCAAAGCGAACGAGCCATCGCGGGCCGGGGCGTACATGCCCGTCCCGTCGATCCCGTCCACCACGCCGTCCAGCGCGCCCATGATGTAGTACGGCAGCGAGTACACGCTGTACCGCCGCACACCCTCCGTGCTGATCCTCCCCCGCAGCACCCGCAGGTCGGCGGGTTTCGCCACGCTGTATACGTTCACCGTGCGCCGCCTTGTGCGCGGGTCCAGGGCGGTGAGCGGGCCGGCCTGGTTCGTATCATCCTTCGCCAGCGGCGGGATGAACCCGAAATCACCCTTGAACAGCGAGACGCCCGTCGTGAGCGAGGTGAGGGTCTGGGTGTCGGCGGTCCTGCGCGCAAAGCCCGACGCTGCGCGAAGCCCGACAATCAGCAGCCCCATCAGCATGAACACGATGAGGATCGTGAACACCAGCTCGATCAGTGTGAAACCGATCCTTGAACAGGGCAATCGCTCGGCTCTGGTTCGCACATTCACGCGAAGCCTCCTTCGATTCCTTCCGGCGGCGTGTTCACATGCCACCCGCCGCCAGCGATTCGATCATCGACACCATCGGCAGGAACATCGCCACGACGATCGTGCCGACCATGCCGCCCAGGCACACGACCATGATCGGCTCCAGCAGCGACACCAGCGATGCCACCGCCACGTCCACCTCTTCGTCGTAGTTGTCCGCGATCTTCATCAGCATCGCGTCCATCTCGCCCGTCTCTTCGCCGACGTCGATCATGTTCACGACGATCGCGTCGCAGGTCTTGCTCTCGCGCAGCGGCGTTGCGAACGACTCACCCTCACGGATCGAATCGTGCACACGCGTCAACGCCCGCTCGAACACGTAATTGCCGCACGTATCGCGGGTGATCAGGATGGCCTCGAGAATCGGCACACCCGCGGAAATCAGCGTGCCCAGCGTTCGCGTGAATCTCGCGATCGTGGTCTTGCGCACCAGCGTTCCAAACACCGGCGCCATCAGGATCATTCGATCCGTCAGCGCCTTGCCCGGCCCCGCCTTTCTGATCAGCTTCCAGAACAGCCACGCCAGGATGGGCGAGGGCACGACGATCATCCATCCCGCGTACTGCTGCCCGGGCTGGGTCCCGGCCATCCACCGGCTGGTGTTGATCAGCCACACGGTCAGCCCGGGCAGCGCCACCCCGAAGTCCGAGAAAATCTCCTCGAACTTGGGAATGATGAACAGCATGATGAACGTCAGGATCGTGATGGCCACCACCACGACCACCACAGGATAAACCAGCGCGCCCCGGATCCGGCGGCGAAGACGCTGCGACTTTTCCATGAAATCAGCCAGTCGCTGCAGGATAATGTCCAGCACGCCGCCGACCTCGCCCGCCGCCACCATCTTCGAATACAGCCGATCGAACACGCCCGGGTGTTGGGCCATCGCCTCGGACAGCGCCGCTCCGCCTTCCACCTCATCGCACACGTTTGCCAGAACGTTTTTCAGCTTGCCCGGCTTCATCTGTGCCTCGAGGATCTGCAGCGAGCGCAGCAGGGGCAGGCCCGCGTCGGTCAGCGTCGAGAGCTGCCGCGTGAAAAGCGTCAGTTGCTTGGACGACACCATCCCGATGCCGGTGCCCTTGCGCTTGCGCGTCTTCCCGGCTGGTCCCTGCGCGATGGCGGACTTGGCGACGCGCTGCTCGCGCACCTGCGTCGGGTAGAACCCCTGCGACTTGATCCGAGAGATCGCCTCGTCGCTCGTGGTCGCTTCGATGGTTCCCTTCTGCGGCTTGCCGGACGCGTTCAGGGCTTCGTATACAAAGGTCGGCATGAAACAGGCTCCGTTGGCACGCCCATCTGCGGGCTCTTCAATCGTCCGCGATCGTCTCGCGGACCACCTCGTCAATCGTGGTCTGACCCTCATAAATTGCCATCAGACCCGACTCGCGCAGCATGCGCATCCCCTGCTGCCGCGCGTAGTCGCGGATCTGTGTCGTGCTCGCCTCGTGCATCACCAGGTCGCGGATCTCGTCGTCCATCCCGAGGATCTCGAAGATCGCCATGCGGCCCCGGTACCCGGTCTTGTGGCAGTTGTCGCACCCTCGCCCGCGGAAGATCCGACGACCCTTGATATCCTCAGGCCGCAGCGCCAGCTCCATCAGCTCCTCCTCGCCCGGCTCGTACTCCTCCTTGCACTTGGGACAGATCACCCGCACCAGCCGCTGGGCCACGATCCCCTCGATCGTCGCGGTGAGAAGAAAGCTCTCCATCCCCAGATCGAGCAGGCGGATGATGGAACTCGGCGCATCGTTGGTGTGCAGCGTCGTCATCACCAGGTGCCCCGTCAGCGACGCCTGCACCGCGATCTGGGCCGTCTCGAGGTCGCGAATCTCGCCCACCAGGATGATGTCCGGGTCCTGTCGAAGGAAGCTCCGCAGGCACCGCGCGAACGTCAGCCCGAGATCCTCGTTCACCTGGCACTGGCAGAGCCCGTCGATGTCGTACTCGACCGGATCTTCGGCGGTCAGGATCTTGGTCTCGATCGTGTTCAGCTCCGCCAAGGCCGCGTACAGCGTCGTGGTCTTGCCCGAGCCCGTCGGGCCGGTCACGATCACGATCCCGTTCGGCTTGTGGATCAGCGCGCGAAAGTGAGTCAGATCATCCGGGCGGAACCCGATCCGGTCCAGGTCCAGCTGCACGTGGGACCGGTCCAGAACGCGCAGCACCACGGACTCACCGTGCATGGTCGGGAGCACCGCCACGCGAAGATCGATCTGATTGCCGCCCACGGTCAGCTCGATTCGGCCATCCTGCGGCAGACGACGCTCGGCGATGTCGAGGTTGGACATCACCTTGATGCGGCTGGTGATGGCCGGCCCCAGGTGCTTGGGCGGCGGCACCATCTCGTACAGCACCCCGTCGATCCGGTAGCGCATCTTGAACTCTTCCTCGAACGGCTCGAAGTGAATGTCCGAGGCCTTGTCCTTGATCGCCTGCAGCAGCACCAGGTTGATCAGCTTGACCACCTGGTTGTCCGAGGCCATCTCCGTGATCGCGTCGAGGTCGATCGAGTCCCCGCGCCCGGCCAGATCCGCGAACTTGTCGCTGGCAGACAGGCCGGTGATCACGTCCATCACCGACTCCTGCTTCGAGTAGTACTCCTTGATCAGGCGATCGATCGAGGCCTCGTCCGCGACGACCGCCTCGACATTGAGACTCAGAAGCAGCCGAAGATCGTCCACCGCGCGGTAGTTGTCCGGGTTCTTCATCGCGATCGTCAGCCGCTTGGCGGTCGGGTTGAACGCGATGGGGACGATCTGGTAGGCCCGGGCGTTCACCGCCGGGACCGTCTCGACAACACTGGGCTCGAGCTCGATGGTGGAGAGATCGATGTACGCCATGCCCGCCTGACCGGCCAGCCCGGCGTTCACGTGTTGTTCGGTACAATACCCCAACTCCGTCAGCAGCTGCCCGATCGGCACCTTGCGGGTCTTCTGGATGGCCAGCGCCTCGTGCACCTGCTCGCGCGAGACCGTGCCCATCTTCGTCAGCACGCGACCAAGCTTGCGGCCCTTCAGTTCTGCGGGATCAATCGCCATGCCAGAACGCCTCCAGATGCGAAACCCGAACAAATCCAAACTTCGGCCGACCGATGATCCGGGCTGAACGGATTGCGCACCCTCGAAGTCCTATTCGGACGGGATCGCCGGACAGGTTCGCCCAATAACCGACGATTCCAGTCTGTCCGATGATACGACACTTGGATTATAGACAATGCCAATGGCAGGGGTGAGCGCATGACCTGACATAATGCAATCAAATCACTTACTCCAGGACGGAATCGTCCTGCAGATCAAGCTCCGTACGCCCCACCACGCGGCCGATCCGATGCACCTTTTCCGTCAGGTCAGCTGGATTCTTGCCCTTGTCGATCATCTCCTCGGCGGCGATTTTGCCCTCCGTATACAGCCGCCACAGGTGGTCGTCCAATAACTGCATCCCGAACTTCTTGCCGGTCTGGATGGACGAGTCGATGCGGAAGGTCTTGTTCTCGCGGATGAGGTTTGCAATGGCCGGCGTCACGACCAGGAACTCATACCCCGCGACCATCCCCTTGGTATCCACTCGGCTGAGCAGCACCTGGCTGAGAATGCAGATGAGGGACGTGGACAGCTGCACGCGGATCTGGTTCTGCTGTGTGACCGGGAAGGCGTCCACGACGCGGTCGATGGTCTTGGCGGCGCCTGTGGTGTGGAGCGTCGCGAAGACAAGGTGGCCGGTCTCGGCCGCCCGGATCGCAGCCTCGATCGTCTCGAGGTCGCGCATCTCGCCGACCAGAATGACATCCGGATCCATTCGGAGCACCCGGCGCAGCGCCTCGGAGAAGCTGGGAACATCGTTGCCCACCTCACGCTGGTTCACGATCGATTTCTTGTGAACGTGGTAGTACTCGATGGGGTCTTCCATGGTGACGATGTGCCGATCCATGTTCGTGTTGATGTAGTCGATCATGGTGGCCAGCGAAGTCGTCTTGCCCGAGCCCGTGGGCCCTGTGACGAGATACAGGCCGCGCGGGCGACGGATCAACTCCTTGGAGATCTCGGGCAGCCCGATCTCCTCGAAGGTCATGATGCGGTTGGGAATCTGCCGGCAGGCGATCGACAGGTCGCCGCGCTGCCGGAACACCGACACGCGGAATCGCGCCGCGTCGCCGTACGCGAACCCGAAGTCGGTGCCGCCCTCCTCCTGGAGTTCCTGCTGGTTGCGTTCGGGCGTGATGGCCTTCATGAGGCTCACCAGATCGTCCGAGTCGAGCACCTTGGTCTGGAGGTTTCTCAGGTGGCCGTGCAAACGGATGGTCGGCTGGCGGCCGACAGCCAGGTGGAGATCGCTGGCGCCCGATTTGACAACCGTGTCCAGCAGCCGGTCGATTTGCATCGTTGACATCGAGAACGCTCCGCGTCAGATTTCCTTGAGACAGTCGGCCACTCAGGCCACCGCCTCCTCCTCCTCGTCGAGATCCACACCCTCGGTCTGGGCCATGCGGGCGACCTCGCCGGGAGTCGTGATTCCCTTCAGGATCTTGGTTTTCCCGTCCTCGACGAGAGTGCGCATGCCGTTGGCGATCGCGGCCTGGCGGATCTCGACGAGCGGCGCGAGCTTGAACGCCAAGTCTCGCACCTGCGAATTCATGACCATCATCTCGAAGATGGCGCGCCGGCCCTTGAATCCCGTGCTGGCGCACACGGCGCACCCCTCGGCCTTGTACACACGCCCCTGCGCCTCGCGCGAACTGATGCCGGTCAGCCTCATGTACTTCGGATCCGGGTGCTCGTCCAGCACCTTGCACTCCTTGCACAGCACCCGGATGAGCCGCTGGGCCATGCGGAACAAGCCGTTGGCGATCTGTAAGCGCTCGGCGCCGGTCTTTTGGCGCAGCACCTCGGCCATCTCGTCGTCGATAACCTCGATGCGCAGTGGCTCGGAGACGTCCATCATGCGTTCGATCCAAACAGCGACTC
>JADFGU010000019.1:16177-18497 GCA_022567535.1 Planctomycetota bacterium
CGCACAGCACCCGGATGAGCCGCTGGGCCATGACCGCCTGGATGGACGAGGCGACGAGGAACGGTTTGACGCCCATATCGATCAGCCGTGTGATCGCTGAGGGGGCGTCGTTGGTGTGCAGGGTCGAGAAGACCAGGTGCCCGGTCAACGCCGCCTGGATCGCGATCTCCGCGACTTCCTTGTCCCGGATCTCACCGATGAGAATAACGTCGGGAGCCTGCCGGAGCATCGATCGAAGAATCGCGGCGAACGTCAGCCCGATGCCGTCGCGGACCTGGCACTGGTTGATGCCCGTGAACGTGTATTCAACAGGGTCCTCGGCGGTGATGATCTTCCGGTCCGGCCGATTCAGCACGTCCAGCGCCGAGTACAGCGTCGTCGTCTTTCCGGAACCGGTCGGGCCGGTCACCAGAAAAATCCCGTTCGGCCGCCTGATGATGCGGTTGAAGGCGGCCAGGTTGTCCTCTTCGAAACCCAGGTTCACCAGGCCGATCTTCACCGATTCCGGACGCAGAATTCGCAGCACGATGGATTCGCCGTGGTACGCGGGGCAGGACGACACACGAAAGTCGATCGTGTTCTCATCGATGGGCATCTTGATTCGGCCGTCCTGCGGCAGGCGTTTCTCCGCGATGTTGACCCCGGCCATCAACTTGACGCGCGACAGCAGCGCGTTCTGCATGCGCTTGGGCAGGTTGTCGCGTTCGATGCACACGCCGTCGATCCGATACCGCAGCCTGACCCGGTCCGCCATCGGTTCGATGTGAATATCCGACGCGCGCGAGCGCACGGCCTCGGCGATAATGCGGTTGACCAGCCGGATGATCGGCGCATCTTCGACGGTGATGTCGATGGACTTGTCCACGGAACGATCGACCGAGCGATCGATGGTGCGGTCGATCGACTCGGTCACCAGCGACTCGTCCGCGCCCACCATGCCCGCCCCGATGATCGTGCTCCCACCGCCGAAGATCGCGTCGATGAGCGATCGAATGCGCGTCGGCGAGGCCAGCTTGGTCTCGATCTCGGTGTTGAGCCGGAACCGGAGCATGTCCGCCAGCTCGAGGTTCATCGGATCTTCCATGATCAGCTGCAGCCGACCGTTCGTCTTCTTCAGGGGCAGCACGTGATGCTTGCGGATCAATTCCTCGGGGATGAGCTTGGGGTTGATGCGGTCGGCGGCGCCCTGCGCGGAGAGATCCACAAACTCGAGTCCGAACTGCTTCGCCAGCGCCTTGGCCACGTTGTCG
Organism: Planctomycetota bacterium; assembly: GCA_022567535.1. Taxonomy (GTDB): domain Bacteria; phylum Planctomycetota; class Phycisphaerae; order Phycisphaerales; family UBA1924; genus JADFGU01. The sequence continues at coordinate 17,428 of JADFGU010000019.1, forward strand.
TCGCTCGAGGCGCCCATCTCGACCAGCATGTCGCCGAGCCGTCGGCCCGACCCTCGGGCCATGGCCACAGCCTTTTCGATCTGGTCGGGTGTGGTCACGCCCCATTCGACCAGGATGTCTCCGAGTTTCTTTCGTGATCGTGGCATTGAGAGGTCCGTCGCGGAGTGCGTATGTCCGGGGTCCGACCCGGATCGATCAGATCCTATCCCATCCGCCGGGCGGGCCGAAGCCCATCGGCTGTGGCGACGTCCGATCGTTCCCGCCGGCGGAGCACGGTGCGTCCCATCGCGTGATGTCGCCGGTGCCGGCTTTGTTCCGCCCGATGAGGCTCCTACTGATGCTCCGGGCGATCTCTCGGAGCAGACAGTGCCGCGCGCAACGCGACGAATCCTGATCACCGCCGGTCCGACGCATGAGCCGATCGATGCCGTTCGCTACCTCGGGAACCGCTCGTCGGGAGAGACCGGGCTTGCGGTTGCCGCTGAAGCCGCCCGCAGAGCGTGGGCGGTTCGTATCCTGCTCGGGCCGACACCCCGAGCACCTACCGATTCGCGGATTACGGTCCATCGGTTTCGTACCGCCGACGACCTCGATCAACTGCTTCATCGGCACTTTCACGAGGCGGATGTGCTGGTGATGGCGGCGGCGGTCTCGGATTTCCGGCCCAGCGTCTCGGTCGAACAGCTCGGCCGAAAGCTCAGGCGGACCGACGCCGGCCTGTCCCTCGACCTCGAGCAGACCCCCGACCTGCTGGCAGCGTGTGCCGGACGCCGGCAGCCGGGACAATTCCTGGTCGGATTCGCCCTGGACGAGCAGTGCGAGCTGGACGCCTCCGCCCGGGACAAGCTCGTTGGCAAGGGGCTGGACCTGCTGGTCGCGAACCCTCTGGAGACGATGGAGGCGACGACGATCCGCGCCACGGCGTACGAGCCGGCCGAGGGCGGCGCCCGGGTCGCCGCCCGCCTGCAGTTCCAGCGCGAGTCCGCTCTGGCCGGCTCGGATCCCTTCGCGAAAGCAGCGGCGTTCGAGCGCGTGTCCCGGACGATCGCGGAGACGCTGTCCGCCCAGAA
>JADFGU010000020.1 GCA_022567535.1 Planctomycetota bacterium
GTCCTTCACGCGCTTGCAGATGACCGCAAGCATCGCAGCGCTCGGATGCGCACGAGTCAAGGTGCCATTGACATCCTCAACGACCTGCCCATTCGTCACGATGTCGAGCAGAATGCGATCAGCGCCCGCCTCGATGCGATCAAGGATGGGACGACCTGGGCCGCGAGTTTTCTTCGTCGTCGCCATCACTTCAACTTCACCCGCACAATCTCGGCACTTGAGTCCGCGCGTGCGCGAGTCGCGACTCTTTTGCCGACAGCGTCTCTGCTGCCGCGTCGAAACACTCAATCCGCGCAAGCAACACGCGCTTCGGTTCGAGCAGCGCGTTGGTGTCACGCGCGAGTCCCGCGTCCAAATTGTCAAGCTCCTGGCCGAAGCTCCGTTCGCCCCTGGGCCCGAGCCGCTCGGCCTCCACGGCCGCTTCGTCGCGATCGGCCTGGGCGGCGACGACTTCCTTCCACAGTGCTGCGTCGTGTTCGGCGTCTTCGGGACTGACGCAGAGCACTTGCATCGCGGCGAGCACTTGCTGGACTTCGCGCTCGGGAACCTCCGCGCCGTCCGCGCGCTGTTTGGTCAACAGACGCTTATACGTCGCCCTCGCCTCGCTCTCGGCTTCGGACTTGGTTCGTGCCGCTTTGCTGGCGATTTCCATTGCCATTGTGTGATTCCTTCGGAGTGAAAAGCCTCCCAGCCGCCGTCGCAGCCAGGAGACGCAGGAGAACTACGTGTCAACTCGCGACGAAGTCGGGATCGGGCCAGACACTCGTCAGCGTCGCCGAGAGCCTCAACAGCAAATCTTGAAGCCGCGATTGATCGACGCCGACGAGCGAGTCGCGAATGGTTTGCATCAGCTCCGACTTCGATTGAAATGGCGCGTACAGGGTTGAATCCGGCGCGCCCGGCGCATGGTTGACTGCGCTCATGCCTGGGCTCCTAATGCTCGCTGTTCGGCAAGCTGGGTCTGTAAGTTTCGCTTCTCCGCGAGTAGCTTCTCGTGCTCGGTCTCCGCGTCGTCAGCCCCATCGCCCTGGCCCGCAGGGAACTTGGTTTCGGCGATTTCGATCGCAGCCGCCAGCAGCAACTCTTCGGTCAGACCCGCGCCCTCGTGCGTCAGCTTGACGGCGCGGGTGACCCGGTCAATCAAATCGCAGAGCAGAACCGCCGGGCCTGGGCCGTCGGCGCGATATCTAAAACTCCACTCCAGGTGCAATCGGTCGAGAACTTCGTACTGTTCTGGTCCAAGTTGAATCATTCGATCCCCCCCGGATCGCGGCCTGCAATGATGACATCGCTCGTGGCGGAGATCCTCAGCTCAAGATCGCGGTCCGGCAGACCCGAGGCCCTGGCATCCGCGGCCTTCTCAGACGCCTCAACGAACTCAGGTTGGCTACCGAAACCTATCGACCCCTCCTGCGCCGCAGCCGCGTCGCTGGCCTTGACCCGCTCGACCAACCCGGAAAATGCCTCGACCGCATCCTGACCACCGCTGTTCAGACGCCGGTTGAACTCGTCGAATGACTCATCGGCCATCTTTCCTTCGAAGCGATCAAGCACGGCCTGCACACTCTCGAAACCGCCACGCCGGGCGAGGTCGAGCATCCGCGCGGCGGTCTCGGCATCGGCCAGCTCGACAAGCTTCTCAGACGTCATCGAGGCATCGCCCGTGAGAGCTGGGATCATGCTTTCGAAATCATCGGAAAACGGACCATCCTTGTCCATGTGCAGGCTCCTTATTTCATTCTCCTGTTGGAGTCACTGACTGTAACGCACGAGCAGGGGCAATGGTTCCCACATCCGACCAAATATCGGCTTCTCTGTTGTACGGCGATTCCGCGCCGAGGTCAACACAATCGGCTGGCAAAGGCGTCGCAAGTTGCTTGTGTGACGGCGACTCGGGGCGCGCTGCGATGTATGTACGTTGCCGGTACGATTGGCGTGTGGCGTCGGTGCGAAGTGTGAATCGCCGAAGAATTTTCCAGCGGCAAAATTCTGCGCCACTTGCGAGGACATCATTGAATCATCGAGGCTCGCGGCAAAACCCCCCCCATACCCCCTCGCGCGGATCCAGGCAGGAATGCGGCGTCATCTGTAGCGCAGACGCACCATTCGGCGCGGGTCAATCGGCGGTTTCGCCCTATCTATGCGGGTTTTCGGGTGTGAAGCTGCGCATAGGTCATGCGCAGTCTCGTCAATTCGAGGTATCAATGCCGTCGCGTAGATATCTCGGGCGTGCACGTCTAGTCTGACGGTAGACGGGACGAGACGAACATCGACACTCCTCGACGCCTGGTGTTGGATGTCAATGCTGGTGTGGCAAGGACGAACATCGACGGGTGAAACCGGACCGATTCGTCATGCAAAGCAGCACGACACACACTCAGTGACATTTCATTTGAACTGGATTCGCTGCTTGTCATTCAGTCACAAACTGACTGACTTTTCTCTCCGCGCGAACCGTACGGGGGACGAGGGTGATTGTATCTGTCGATCTCGGTTATCAAACGCTAACTTAGAGCGTGACGGCAAGTGACGTGCAACAGCAGCCAAGTGCATGCAACTATTTTTTCATTTTCATTCATTCGAATGTGTTTCACTCGGCTTTCGAGCCGCTTTGCTCCGCGAGTTTGCGCTTGACTGCGGCCTGCATGTCGCGTGGTGTCATCTTGAAGATCTTTTCTGTCACCCAGCCGGATCCATCGCAGGCTTTGCAGCCTCTTTTTTGCCCGCCGCAGTAGCCGCAGATCGTAAAGGGCATCGCGAACTTGAGATGGATGAATGCGTTTTTGAGGTCGGTGTCCACAGTTTGATGATGGACGCACCGCGTTGCTTCGCTGCCGGCTTTGCAGAAATTCCTGACGCGGGTGCGGCATTTGATGATGTCGATGACGAGCTGTCTGAGTTCCCCGGCGGACTCGATCGCCTCCCGGAGCTTGGGGTGCTTGGCCTCGAACCCGAGCCCGTCGAGCACGGGCTTCGGCTTCGGCTTTCTTGCCGGCGGTGGACCAGATGACTTCTTAGGCTTCTCGCCACGCTTGGCCGCTTCGTGGGCTTCGGGGTCTTCTCTGCGCCGTTTGTCGGCACGGGCCATTGTGGCGCGGCTCACGCCCGCCGATTTGGCCGCTGCGGTGAGCGTATCGCCAGAAGTCTCATTTGAGACTTTTGCTTTTTCGGCTCTAATCAGCGGTATCGCATCAGCCCGAATTGCGGCCCGTTGCCCCGCAGAAAGGTGACGGCGGTGCATGTTCAGAGCAACAGCGTACTCAGTTGGCGACTGACCCTTTTTCGGCTTCCAATTCACTGTCGGACAGTCGATCTTGAGTTCGGCGCATGCCTTCCAGCGGTGCCGACCGTCGAGGATCACGCCGTCGTAGAGCACGACTGGGACGTGGCAGCCGTTGGCCTTGATATCGGCCACGAGTTCCTTGTATTCGTCGGTTGGCATATCCGGGAACAGTGCGCACGCGCGATGGATCGGCAGCTCGGACTTCGAGCCTCGTGCTTTGGCCGGGGTTGGCGCGCTCATGCGTGGGCCCTCCGTTGCGGGCGTTTTGACGCGAAGTGATACCGGTACGCGGAATCACGCAGATCGCCGCGTCTGTATCGAGTGACCCCATCTTCGCCCAGCGTTCCGGGCTTGATCGCATCCCTCCGGACGAGATGCTCGAGTCGCTCGGAGGCTGTCCGTGTGAAACCGAGTACGAGTCCGCCGAGTTCTTCAAGCGCCTTCGCGGGCGTCAAAAAATCATCCTCTGCGGGCTGTCCGTTGGGTCGTTGATTCTGGTCTAGCATTGGTCAAGTCCTTGTCTGCGGCGGCGCTTTCGTTTGGCCGGGCACGGCCACGCCGCCATTCTGAATTGATGCGTCGCTCACGCTGAGCGATCGCGGGTGATGTTTCTGTTTGCGTGGTACTCACTGAGCGCTCCCAATCCACTTCGCACCCGTCAAATACGGCGCGATGAGACCGGCGGTCCAGAGCCTCACCCTCGGATTGACTAAAATGTTTGGCTCGGGCAACGTCCCCACTGCGATCCATCTGTCGATCGTGCTGTCGGAGATCGCGAGCGCTACACGAACGTGCCGCCGCGAGATCGGGAACCCGCTGGACAAGATGTCGGCCACCTCGCGCCGTGTCGGTGGGGGGCGACGCTTGCGCGGTCTAGTATTCGCCTTGTTGAGTTCGCCGCCCGTGTCGCTGGCAAGTGCCCGGGCGGATTTGGTGGAGGTGCTAGTCATTTGACACCGCCGTCCCGCTTGACAACTTCGCGATCATTGCCGCGACCGCGTCCGGGTCGAATCGGAGCGTGCGCGAGCCGAGACGAACGCAGGGAATGCGTCCATCCCGCGCCCATCGTCGGATAGTGTTCTCTTTCAGTCCGAACCGCTCAGACAGTTCAGCAGGTGTGAGCAGCCGACGCGGATCAGTGAGCGTGTGTTCCATGCCCACCCGAAACGGATGGATTCAGATACGCGCGGATGCCCCTCAGGGGCTATGGATGTGCAAAAAAATCCGCGAGAAATCCGTGGATGTCCTCAGGGGACTTTGTCGTCATGCCTTGAGCCATCTGACCGGACGATGGATCGCCCGGTTCGTCCAGCCCTAGACGTGTTTCGCGGGCCCTTGGTCAGTCTGAGGTAGTCGCGAACGTACTTGGTCCAGGTTTCAAAGCTCGGGATCGAATCGGGGTACGCAGGGCACCCGTGATCTCGAAGATACTCCCACTGGCTCTTTCGCTCGTCCTCCGTCGCCTGGCCGTCAGGGATGAGGTCCGCCCGCTTTGTTCCAAGCCATTCGAGCGACGCGCCGGCGAGCTTTATGTAGTTCGGCATCTTGGGTTCGGACGCGAGCTGAGTTTGCTCAGCCGGTGCTGGCTCAGCAGTATTGACCTGTTTATCCTCTCGCTGGTCGGCGTGCGCGAGCGACTTCCGCGCCTGCCCAAGTATCGACTCGGCGTGATACGGTAGAGCCGCCCGCGCATCACCAAGCCATTTCGTGAGCGATTCCCTGTCCGTTGGTCCGTGAAGTTTCGCTCGGACCTCGACGAGCAGGCCCTTGGTGTCTGCCGCCTCTCGATACAGGTCAGGTGCCCGGCCCCGAAGATCAGCTTGCAGACTTGTCAGGACTTCTACCGCCGTTTCAATGCGATCTTGTGTCACTTCTACCCACGTAGGATCCAGTTCGCTCACCCCGCTTGTCGGTATTCGTAACGAGTCTGCGTCGTGCGCCTGCTGGACGGCGACAACGACAGACGCGAATCCCTGACGACCGAGAAACCTGTGCATCCGCGCCACTTCCCGAGCCACAAGTTGAACAGCGCCTACAGCGACGTACGCGGCTTCGAGCAACTCGTGAAGCTCAAGGGTCCGGTTTGTGGCGTCCACGGTCCACTCCAGTCGGTGCAGCCTGGGCGAGAACCGCGGCGGAGTGGGAGCCGTCAGGCCCCCGCCCAGGCCGTCCGGGAGATCAGGCCCGGACCCGACGCGGTAGTCTACGGAGGCCCCCGACCCAGCGCCGGTCGCTTGGCCGGTGACCCCAACTGACGGCATCTTAGCCCGGCACTTCGAATTTTGCAAGATGGGGGGTTGCAATCGTCGAAGAGAGGGGGTAACATGCCCGCCGGAGCGATCTGATGCCGAAGAGAATGACCATCGCAGAGCAATTGAGGCGGGCCGTCAACGCCAGCGACCAAACAGGCAGCGACCTTGCCGCCGCCGCTGGGTTGAACGAGTCGACGTTGTCGCGGTTCCGGCGAGGGATTGGGAACCCCCAACTCGCCGCCGCCGAGAGTCTCGCCCGTGTGGTCGGCTATTCGCTCGAATTGGTGCCGCTGAAGACCCGCAAGAGGTCCAGGCGAAAGAGGTAGGAAACATGGCCGGAGCGAGAATCGTCGAGTTCAAGATGGGACGGGGCAAGAAATGGGGTATCCGCTTTGTCGCCCCGAACGGCAGCCGCCGGACGATGCGGGTGAGCGACCGCCGAGCGACCGCCGAGCAACTGCGGCAAAGGGTGAATCAATTACTTGAGAACATCTACACGAACGAACCGGCGGGCCGCAATTTGACGGAGTGGCTGGCGACGACGGACACTGCCTGGATCGACAAACTCACCGAGTACGGCGTCATTCAGAACGCCAGCCTGGCCCGCCTCCATCCGCTCAAGGATCATATCGAGCGATGGATTCAGGCGATGCGCGCGAAGGGCAAGTCGGACGGCCGGATCGAAGATGTCTCACGGCAGGTTCGCCAGTTGTTTGAGCAGTTCGGGTTCACCAAGTTGACCGATCTGACCACAGAGAACATCGAATCCATGTTTCACGACATGGCCGACGCCGGGGGCGCTCCTGCCACAATTCGCAAGTACCGCCAGGGAATCGGTCAGTTCTGCATTTGGGCCAAGCGTGAGGGGTTGCTCGCCAGCAACCCGGTTGAGGCAACCGAGCCCATTACGGGCGGGCCGAGACGCGAGCGCCGTGCGCTGTCGGTGGATGAGCAAAGGCGTCTTCTCAGTGCAACTCGACGCGGCCCCGACGTTGTGGTCCACCGTCGCGACGGGTCGGGGTCGTGGAGGATGAGCGGCAGCGAGAGAGCCTTGCTGTATGAAACCGTCCTCGTGACTGGATTGCGGGCGGGAGAGGTTCGAAGCCTCAAGAAGCCGGCGTTTCGGCTCGGCTCGACGACGCCGACGTTGACGCTCGCCGCTGAGGATGACAAGTCTCGACGTGGGGCCGTGTTCCAGCTGCCGCAGTCAACCGCAGAGGCGCTGCGTGCCCACCTGGCGATGCACACGCCCGACAAGCCGGCGTTCGACATGCCGAAGACGGGCAGCATCGCCAGAATCGTCTGTGACGATTTGGAGGCCGCGAGAAGCACTTGGATCTCGGAGGCCCATGATCCCGAGGAACGCGAACGAAGGCGGGAGTCGCGATTCCTGAGCCGTGTCGATGCGAACGGCTGGGTGTTTGATTTTCATGCACTGCGGGTGTCGTTTATCTCGAATCTCGCGCGATCGGGTGCCCCATTCCAGCATGTTGTCAAGGCCGCCCGTCACAAGAATCCCCAGTTGACATCGAACATTTACACCAGGCTCGGGCTCGGTGATATGCGTGAACTCGTCAACGCCCTGCCCGACGACGCGGATCGTCACGCCGGCCGCTCGCAGCTCGTCGAGCAGATCGCGCACGGCGCTGCCGACCATCCCGCCACCGGCATCGATGAGTCGCTGCCCGACGATGACGGTGCGCACGCCCAGCGTGTCCACAGCGTCCGGCAGGGCGCTGTAATGGTCGAAGTTCGGGTGCGTGATGACGACGGTGCGGACGCGCCAGCCGTCCAGGGCGCGGACGGCACGGGGGATGAGCGTGCGTCCGGCGTTGGGGTTGGACGCGCCGCAGTCCCAGAGAATCGCGTCGCCGCCCGAGCGCACGAGCATGCAGGTGGCGTCGCCGACGGCGATGGCGTCGATGCGCAGCACCTGCCGCGACGGAAGATGCGTGCGCGCCCAGACCTCTGCGCTAAGCCACAGCGCCAGCGCCGCAGCCATGATCCAGGGCGGGAGCTCGCGCAGCCTCGGGCGCCGGAGCCAGCACACCGCCATCGCGACCGCGACGATCGTCCACACGATCGAGACCCGCGGCAGCGCCACGGACGTCCCCGGCACCGCGTCCATGGTGTGAACCAGCCACAACACAGCCGACGAGAGCGAACCCAGTGCGCCCCCGACCAGCTCGCCCGCGGGCGCGACGACGATGCCCACGATCAACACTGTGTACGCCAGCGCCAGGATGAGCATGATGATCGGGAGCGTGACGGCGGTGGTGAGTATGGCCAGCGGGCTGACGAGCCCGGTGTGGTAGATGACGATCGGCATCGCGATCAGCCAGCAGATGAGCGTCGTCGTGAGCGAGAGTTTGCCCAGATCCATCGGGGCGTGCCACCAGCGTTGCGGCCTGGGCAGGTCGGTTCGTATGGGTCGGCCCCAGATCGCGTCGTGCACGGGCATGGCGAGCACCATGAGGGCGGCGACGAGCGAGAAACTGAGCTGAAACCCCATCGACCAGAGGTCCGCCGGCCGCACCATGAGCATCACGAACGCGGTCCAGATTAGTACCGTGAGCCGATCGTACCGCCGACCCGACGCCTCGGAGACGAGCACCACCAGCACCATCGCCGAGGCGCGCAGCACCGGTGCGCTGGCCGGGATGATGGCGACATACGCCAGGACGACGACGGCGAGGATCACCGGTTCGAGCCGGCCCAGATCGCCCGCCAGCCGCACCAGCACCAGCGCCATCCCCGCCAGCACCGCCACGTGGAACCCGGAGATGGCCATGAGATGGGCCAGGCCCAGGCGCGTGAAGGCGGCGCGCTGGTCGGCGTTGGTGGCGTCGCGCTGGCCGAGCACGAGCGCCGCCAGCATCGCCCGCTTTGGGTCCATGCGCTCCGTCGAGACGGAATCGAGCAGGAGCGATTCGGCGCGTGCCCGCGCCGCAGCCCGGAGGCGAAGCGCCGTCGCGACCACGATCGCGGCGGGTGAACCGTCCTCAAGCCGCTCGATCAACCTCGCATTCGGGACGCGGATCGAGCCCACGACACCGCTCTGGCGTTGAAAGGGGCGCCCGTCGGTCTGCCCCGGGTTGAGCGGCCGGCGCAGACCCAGCGCGTTGCCCTTGAGTTGCAGCCTCTGGCCCGCGTGGATCTGGCCGCGAAGTTCGGCGGGCGCGCGGACCCGCAGCACGCCGCTGGCCGAGCGCCGCGGATCCTCCAGCGCCAGCACGCGGACCTTGAATGCGAGCGTCGGCTGCCCGGCGAAGAACCCCGGTGCCGGCTCGATCACACGCGGCTCGTCCAGCACCCGCGCGTCAACGGTCAGGATCATCGGCCGGGTCTCGTCCAGCAACGCGCCCAGGCTGCTGGGCGATGTCTCGTTCAGCCGCGCGTCGTACACGCCCGCACCGAGCAGCGCAATCGTGAGCAATAGCGCGGCTTTGCAGGACCATCCGCGCGAGGCGGCGGCGATGGCGCACGCGAGAGCAGCCAGCGAGAACCAGAGCGTGGAAGGCGGCGTCGGCCACTGCCGCGCCACGACCAGCCCGATCGCGAGCGCCGCCAGCGCGAGCACAGCCCGCCGGCGGGGCCCGAGCGACGCTGCGCGTTCCCGAGGAGCTGGATGGTCCAGGAACGGATCGGCCACGCGGGCACGATCGCGTGCGAAAGGGCTCGCGTCAAGTCCCGACGAGCCCGGTCGTGCCTCGTGCGTGCGCTTCCGATACGAGCCGCGACCGGCAGCGAGTGGTGGTTGGACGACCAATAGCGATGGTCATGCCCGGAGCACTCCCTCCCGGTCGTGCCTCGTTGGGATCCTGAGCGCTCCCGGTCGCGGCTCGTGCCATCGATCGCGTGAGCCGTATCGTTTCGGGTGTATCGCTCAGATGCCGGCAGGACGCCGAGTCTGAGTCCGCGAAGGCTCGGATATTCTTGAGGACGCTCGTGATCCGAGCCTTCGCCCGCAGCGGGCTCAGACTCGGCGTCTGGGGCTCAGACTCGGCGTCCGTTCAGTTGCGGACGCGGCGCGTGAATTGAAACCGTTTCAGTTGCCGCCCGAGACGATGATGTCGTCGAAGTCCTCGATGATGTCGACGCTCGATGGCTTGTCGTTCTCGTCGGTGACGCGCGTGCCGTTCTTATCGACGTACCACGTTCGCCAGTACTCGATGATCCCGTCGAACCGCGAGGCGCCATTGTCGCGCGAGGAGACGAAGACACCGTCGGGTCCGGCGGACTGGATGATAAAGAGCCCGCGTGCAGCGGCGGGGAGGGTCTCGTCATAGGCGACGCCCGTCATGCCGACGTTCGCGTTGGAGGGGTTGCCCAGCAGTCCCATGAGCGACTGCGCGCGGTCTAGCTCGGTCACACCGCCGCCGATCAGGCTGTATCGGCCCGGGCCCGACCCGACCTGCGATCGGCCGAGCGAGCCGAGCTTGGTCGAGTTGAGAAAGCCCGCGTTGGAGTTCCAGTAAAAGCGAGCTGCGTCGTTCATTCTCGTGCCCGAGTGGATACGTGTGAACCGTACGCCCACGCCTGTGGTGGCGCCCGGCTCGAGGACGCGCGCGTTCTTCGCGGACGGGTTCTCCAACCACAGAAGGAACGGCGAGTTGAACGCGTCCACAAGGTCCGGCAGCGCCTGGTGGTCTTCGGTGCCCGCCTGCAGCCCGCCGACCTCACCGTCCTGGGCGATGTAATTCCTGGCGGTGGGTATGAAGTAGGGGGCGTCGTCGCCCGTGCCCGCGCCGATGAGATCCAGGTCCACCTCGACAGTGAGCGAGGCGCTCGGCCCGACCGTGATGACGGAACCGGGCTCGAGGGAGCTCGATGGGTCGACGATGCCGCCGGTCAGGTCCAGCAGCGCGTTTTCGAGCGTGGTGAATCCGCGTATGGCGTTGTCCGGGCCGCCCATCTCGGCAGCCCCGAAATGGCCGGGCAGTCGCCGTTTGTCGGTTTCGAACTGGGCGATGGCGCCGCTGAGGTCTCGGGCGAGGTTCCGCGACGCCAATTGCTTGGAGGCGTTCCGCGCCCCGCCAAGCGCCGGCAGCGTGATCGCGATCACGATGCCGATGATCACGATCACGATGAGCAGCTCGATGAGCGTGAAGGCGATTCGAACGGCCGGGCGGTGCGACGTGGACGGCTTGTGCGTTTTGTTTGTCATGGGTGGCAGGGGCATTGGGACAACTCCTCGCGACCAACCCGGTTCATGGACAGGCCCCATGGCCCTGGCCCGATACCCCGCGTCGGGACCGACGCCGGGCGCACCACCCTCGGCTCGCGTCAACACTGTTCGCCGGCCGAGGCGCGTCTGTTTCCCCGGGGAGCGCGAACTGGCGAGTATAACCGCTGCTGTGCGTACGATCCCGCATGGGCCGGGACGTGTGCTACTACGACGGGCGGTGCGGGTTCTGCCGGGGCACGACCCGGTGGCTGCACCGCCTCGATTGGCTCCATCGCCTCGAAATCAGGGATATGCACGCGGTTGATGCCCAGGATCTTCCCGTCCCCATCGAGCGGGCGATGGAGGGCATGCCGATGCGGGCGAGCAACGGGAGGGTTCTGCTAGGTCTCCCCGCGGTTCGGCGTGCCCTGCGCATGACGCCGATCGGGTTTCTACCCGCCATAGTGCTCTATCTGCCGGGTATTTCCTGGATTGCTCGGTATGTGTATGGGTATGTGGCGAGCCATCGTCCGCGAGACGTGTGTAGCCCCAGCGACAGTGGCGGGTTTGCCCATCGCTCCTGAGCGGGCGATACTGCCTGCATGACCCGCACCGGCACCGAGACCGAGCTGCACCAGGCGATCGAACGGGCGGCTGAGGCTCTGCGCGCCGGAGAAGTCGTCGTCATCGCCACCGAGACGGTGTACGGGCTGGCGGCGATGGCCACGCACCCGACCGCGGTCGAGCGCGTGCGGGAGCTGGCCCACGGCCGGGGGACGGGTCGGCCGATGGCCTGGCACGCGGCGTCCGCACAGGCTGTCCTCGACGCCCTGGCCCTGACCGGGACGCACCGGCGCCTCGTCCATCGGCTCACGCCCGGGCCCGTGACCTTCGTGGTCGAGCTGGACTCGCAGGCGCTCGAGGCGGTGCGCGGGCGGGTGGGGGTGCCGGCGGGGACGATCGACAACGGGTCGGATCTGGCTGTCCGCGTTCCGGATCACGCTGCGGCCCTGGAGGTCCTCAAACGAGCGGGCGGTCCGGTGCTCGCGCAGGGTGTGTCCGCGGCGGGATGGGGGTCCGGTCGAACCGCCCCCATCGAGGCCGCCGCTCGCGCGGGAATCACCGCCATCGTTGACGACGGGCCGACGCGGTACGGTCGGCATTCGACGGAGGTTCGACTCAACGCGGACGGGGGGTGGGAGGTTGCCTCGGGTGGCGCCCTGGACGAGCGGGCCCTCCGCCGAAGAGCCGAGCGGGTCGTGCTCTTCGTCTGCACGGGTAACACGTGCCGGAGCCCCATGGCCGAGACCATCGCACGCCACGTTCTGGCGCAGCGAGGTGAAGACGCCCTGACGACGGTGGAGTCGGCCGGGACGTTCGGTGGGGGCGGGTCGGCCATGTCTCCTGAGGCTGTCCAGGCGCTGCGATCAGCCGGGATCGAGCCCAAGCCGCATGATTCGCGCCCGCTGACGCCCCGGCTCGTCAATGCAGCGGACGTGATCTTCGTGATGACGCCGGAGCATCGTCAGGCGGTGCTGGCGATCGACCCGTCGGCAGCGGGGCGGACACACCTGCTGGATCCGGCCGGGGCGGAGATCCTGGACCCCGTCGGCGCCCCGCAGGAGCAGTACAATACGACGGCTGCTGAGATTCGTCGGCACGTCGAACGCAGGGTCACGGAGATGACCGGATGAAGATCGCCATCGGAGCGGACCATCGCGGTGTGAACGCGGCACGGGCGCTCGCGGATCGGCTCACGCACGACGGGCACGAGGTCCAGCTCATGGTCGCCGGGTGCGAGGAGATGTGCGACTACCCGGACCACGCCTACCTGGTCGGGCAGGCGATCTCGCATGGCCGGGTCGAGCGCGGCGTGCTGATCTGCGGCACGGGGATCGGCATGTCGATGGCTGCGAACAAGGTCCTGGGCGTGCGTGCGGCGGTGGTTTACGACGAGCTGACCGCGCACATGGCCCGCTCGCACAACGACGCCAACGTGCTGTGCATCTCCGCCGATCTGCTCGGCCTGCGCCTCATCGAGAAGATCGTGGACATGTTCATCACCACGGAGTTCGAGGGCGGTCGGCACGCGCGCCGCGTGCAGAAGATCGCGTACATCGAGCAGGGCAAGGATCCGGCGACCTGGACCGAAGACTCCTGAGCGCACGCGCACTCGTACACCAGTGGATCCCACACGATCGAGACACACACACAAAACAGAGCCCCCTGCGCGAGCAGGGGGTCCCGAGCAGGGGATCCCGGCCAGCGGGTCCCAACCAGGGCTTCCCCCGCACCCGCGAGCGGAAAGTGTCATCCGCGTCAGACGAGCTGCGCGGGCAGATAGGCCACGTCGGCTGCCGCTTCGTCGATGCGGGCTGCGATCGCCGTCGCGTTATCGCACAAGACGAACATGGCGCTGCCGCTGCCGGTGAGGTGCGCCGGGAGGCCGGCGGCGTCTTCGATGCGTCGGCGCAGCTCGGCCAGCCGAGGTTCGACGCGCTCCGCCGCGGACGCCAAGTCGTTGAACAACGCTCGCGCGTCCGGGCGGGCGTCCCGAGCGAGCGAGCGCACAGCCTCGGATCGCAGCGGATTCTGGCCCAGTTCGTCGAACGCCCGGTAGACACTCCGCGTCGCGCAGCCGAAGGGCGGGATGCACAGCACCAGCTGCCCGCGCGACCGCCCGAGACGCTCGATGCAGCCGCCGAGCCCTGACACGATCGCGGGGCGAGGCGGAGTCTGCTCGTCGAGAAAAAACGCCACGTCGCTGCCGATGCTGCAGGCGATTCCGGCGAGGCGCACGTTGGAAACGTTCAGTTCGAGCAGTTCGTTGATGGCGGCCAACGTCGCGGCGGCGTCCGCGGAGCCGCCCCCCAGCCCGGCGCCGACCGGGATGCGCTTGACGACCGCGATCCGCACGTCGATGTCGGCCCTGGTCTCCGCGGCGAGCGCGCGGGCGGCACGCACGCACAGGTCGGTGTCGGCGTGCCAGTCGAGGGGCGTCTGTCGCGGCGCGTCGGGCGCCCAGACGAGGTCGAGCCCAACACCGGCGCCAGCCGAACGCCGCTCGACCGTGATCTCGTCGCACAGGTCGATCGCGTGCACCCACGAGGCGATGGGGTGCATCCCCGCGCCCGGGTGGTCGCCGGCAAGGGGCGGGCCGACCGACAGGGCGAGGTTGACCTTGGCGTGGGCGACTTTGCTCAGGGGCATGCGGTCGATCGTACGGGCTCGTGCGTGAGTACGATCGCTCACCACCTCGGAGGACGCGCCATGCAGATCAAGAGCCTCGTCGCGGCGATTGAGCGGATCGCGCCCCCGGCGCTGGCCGAGTCGTGGGACAACACCGGGCTGCTCATCGGCGACGCCGAGCGAGAGCTGTCCGGCCCGGTGCTGCTGACGATCGATCTGACCGAGGCGGTGCTGGCCGAGGCGTTGTCGGCCGGGTGCTCAGCGGTGCTCGCCTATCACCCGCCGATCTGGTCCGGGCTCACGAGTGTCAACGCGTCGAACGCGAGGGAGCGGATCGTCCTGCGCGCCATCGAGGGCGGGCTGAGCGTGTACTCGCCGCACTCGGCCCTGGACGCGGCACCCGGGGGCATGACGGACTGGCTGTGCGAGGGGCTGTCCGGCGGTGAGAACGGGCGGATCGCCGGCGACTGCAAGGCGCTCGCGCCGCACCTGCACACCGAAGAATCCCAGCAGGTCAAGCTGGTGACGTTCGTCCCCGCGGACGCGGTGGATCGGGTGCGCGACGCGCTGGCCTCGGCCGGGGCGGGCCTCATCCGCGGGTACACCCGGTGCAGCTTCACCGGCACCGGAACCGGGACCTTCCTGGGCGGCGACGGGACCAGTCCGGCTGTGGGCGAGTCGGGCGTCTTCGAGCGCGTCGAGGAGCTTCGCCTGGAGATGGTCTGCTCGAAGGCGGCCCTTCCGCTGGCCGTCGACACACTGCGCGAGTTCCATCCCTACGAGGAGGTGCCGCTGGATATCTATGAGCTGGCGCCAATGCCCCAACGGAGCATGGGCGCGGGTCGGCGGCTGGTCCTGGATCGCCCGGCGACGATCCTCGAGCTGGCGGATCGGCTCAAGGCGCACCTCGAAGTGCCGATCGTGAAGATCGCGGCGGCGCACGATGAGGACGAATCGATCACGCACGTCGGGGTGTGCCCGGGGGCCGGGGCAGCCCTGGCCGGCGCCGCACTCGACGCCGGCTGCGCACTCTTCGTCACCGGGGAGATGCGCCACCACGAGGTGCTGGCGATGACCCAACAGGGCATGTCCATCCTGCTGGCCGGGCACACGAACACCGAACGCGGATACCTGCCGCGGCTGGCCCGGACGCTGCGCGAGCTGCTGCCCGACGCCGAGTTCATTGTCAGCACGCGGGACCGCGCCCCGGTGCGGACGTACTGACACGGTGTCCGAAGGAGTTCTGGGCACGCGCCGCGCCGGCTACCCACCCTCGTTGGTCGTGGGCCCGGCCAGATCGATTGTGCCCGTGTGCGAAAAACTTGTCGATGGCGTGATGATGCCCGCGTCGAACAGCACCTCGGCCAGGGCGCCCGGCCGAACGTACGACAGCGTGCCCGAGATGCGGTAGCGGACCACTTTGTGCGGCAGGGGCACGCTCGCGGGGATGGCGGCGGGCAGGTGCAGGCGCTGGGTTCCGAGGCGGCGCAGCGACGCCTCCGGTGAGCGCACACCCTGGAACACGCGTCGATCGTCGAGCCAGACCGTGTACCGCGCGCGCTTGAGCGGCAGCGCGAACGAGTTGACGTTGCGCGCGTCGATCTGGAAATCGATCACGAGGCCGGCGTCGGTGCGCTGGGCCACGCGGACCCCGGTGACGCTCAGCGATGGGGCCGTGTGCGGGGCGCAGGCGACCAGCGATGCGGCCATGGCCGGCGCGATCAAGGCCCGGGCGAAGCGGCTCGGGTCGGGCATGCAGCGAGTGTAGGGTACGGATGTCGGCTCGGAGAGCGACCCACCTCAGCCCGCGGGGCTGCTCACCCACATCGGGCTCTCACTCTCGGTGACGAACTGGAGCCCCTCGGCGGAGAGGCTGGCAAGGCTCTCGGCGTAGACGTTCCACCGGGCCATGAGCCAGATCAGCACCGCCACACACAGCCACGCAGCCAGCTCGCCGATGCGCTTGGTGCGGATGCTGGCCAGGATCGAGCACGCGACGCACAGTGTCAGCAGCTTCCAGACGATCATTGCGGCTGGGGAGAAGTTGCGCATGAGCCAGCGGGCCAGCGGGTTGGCCTCCAGCATCCCGATCGTCGTCAGGTGCATCAGGGTCATGTAGAGATCCGCCAGGCTCAGCACGACGACGATCGCCAGCAGCACCATCACGCGCGTGGAGCGGGTCCACAGGTACGGACGGATGAGAACCGGAACTTGGGCGCAGGTGTCGGGCATGGCGTCTCGTACACGCCTTCGGCCTGGCGGGGAGACTGCATAAGCAACGCACGCCCGGGGTCGGCACTAGACTTAGCACAGAGGTCGCCTGTGCGGGTCGTGCCGGGCGCGAAAGGACGCCGATGAGCCCGAAGTCTGCCCTGCTGTGCCTGGTAGCGACGACGGTTCTCGGACCGCGCGCCTTCGCCCAGCCCGGCAGCCCGGTCTACCCCGACGATTCGCCCGCGGCGGCGGCCGGATTGGCAGCCGTCGATCGGCTGCTCGCCTCGGGCAACGCCGACGAGGCGGTCCGCACGCTCCAGACGCTGCTGGCCGACGAGGGCGATCGCGTGGTCGCCGTCGTCGATGACGAAGACCGGTTCGTGGGCGTGCGCGGCGCGGTGCACGAACGTCTGCTCGCCCGGCCCGAACTGCTGAAGCGCTATCGGGAGACCTACTCGCCGCAGGCGCAATCGCTCCTGGACACGGGACGGATCGAGGATCTCGAACGGGTGTACCTGCTGACACCGGCGGGGTTCGAGGCGGCGCTGCGTCTGGCACAGCAGCGGCTGGAATCGGCCCGGTTCAACGCCGCACTGATTACGCTGAACCAACTCGACGCGCACCCGGATCGCGTGGGCGAGTCCGGGCGCGGCGCGGCCATGCTCGCGGCGCAGCTGGCCAGGTACCTGCCCAGGCGCGAGGTCGTCGAGCTGGCGTTGCGATGGAGTGCCGACTCCGACGCCGGCGCACCGGACCTGGAGCCGTACGAACGCCCGGCCAAGGCCGATCGCACAACCTTCACCCCCATGACCACGGGCGAGGCGCTGGACGGAGACGCGATCCCGCCGACGCCGATGTGGACCGTGCCGCTCGAGGACGACGGCTCGATACGGGTGCGTCGCCCATCGCGGCGGACGGTGCGCGAGCGTCGGCCCGGGCTCTGGACGCACCCAACGATCGCGGGCCAGGTCCTGCTCGTGAACGACACCGTCTGGATCCGCGCGTGGGATGGCGGTGGTCGCGATCCGCCGCAGCGCGCGGACGCGCCGCGTCGTCAGCTTCCTGCTCATGGGGATCGACGCGCTCAGCGGCGAGGTCCGCTGGGTGCGCCCCATCGGGAGCGCCGGGGCACTGCCGTTCGCCGGCGACCGACGCGTGGCCAACTCGCCCGTGCTGGATCGCGGCGTGGTGTACGCGTCCGACCAGATCGGCGTCGTGGCCGCGGTCGAGGCCGACACCGGACGATCGATCTGGGTCCGCCGCCTGGGTGCGGCCCAGATCGCGGCGGGATCGCGGACGTCCGCGTGGGAGTCGATCGTGGCGGTCGTCCACGACGACGCGGTCTTCATGCTCACGCCCACACGCGACAGGATCGTGATGCTCGATCGGCACACGGGGGAATTGATCGCGTCGCGCACGGCGGACCGGTTCGGGTTGGTGCAGTACCTGGTCGGCGCGGGCGAGCACCTGGCCGCGGTGGGGGAGAGGCGCGTGGCCACGGTGCGATTCGACGAGTTCGAGCACGGGCCGATCCGGCTGACGCACAAGTTCGATCAGCCGGGGATCCGGGGCCGCGTCGTGCCGGCCGGAGGCCTCCTGTACGTGCCGACGATCGGCGGGCTGGTGCAGATCGACCCGGCCGACCCGCGTGAATCCACGCGGTTCATCGCGCTGGACCATCCGGGCGAAGCGCTGCCGGTGGGGGAGCAGGTCGTCGTCGTGGACGATGCCGCCGTGCACACCTATGTGAGCTGGGCGGTGGCCGACCGAGTGCTGCTCGAGCGGATGCGGGCCGAGCCCGACCAGGCGGCCCCGGCGGTGAGCTACGCGGACCTTGCCTACCGCGTCGGCCGCGCCGATCGGATCGTCCCCGCCGTGGACCGCGCGCTCGAGGCACTGGCCCGGCGACCATCGGACGCGTCGAACATCGCCGCCCGAAGCCGCCTGTTCGAGACGCTGCACATGATGGCGACCGATGCGCTCAGATCCGTCCCCGGGGGCGGCGATTCGCCGGTTCTGGACGATGCGACGCTGCGGGCTGTCGTCGACCGGCTCGGTCGTGTTGCCGCAACAAGCGAGCAGCGCGTCGAGTACCTGCTCGTGCTGGGGCCGGCGCTCGAG
>JADFGU010000217.1 GCA_022567535.1 Planctomycetota bacterium
GTACCGCATCCGGCACGACGACGGCATCGCGATCCTGTTTAGCTTCCCGAGCGACGAGCCGGGCGGTCAGACGTGGTTCAAGGACGAGTTCGCGACCCAGCTGCATCGCATCGCCGCCGAGCAGATCAGCGCGCACCCCGACGTGCTCTCGCGCGAGCAGCTCGACGCTGTCCGCGACGCGCTGGCGCACACCGGCTGGTTCGAGGGCGGCGCGGTCGTCACGAGGGCGCGTGGGGCGATTCACATCTCCGGCCAATGGCGCGTGCCCGCAGCCGTCGTCCGCCACGATGGGCGCGAGTATCTCATCGCATGGGGCGGACACCTGCTCCCCAAGTCGTACGCCGAGGGCGAGGCGTACGCCCGCGACGGCGTGCGCGTGATCAGCGGCGTGGCCTTCGGGCCGCCGGCGGATGAGCAGCACCGGCTCCGGTACGGCCGGCGCTGGCCCGGCAACGACCTGCGCGCCGCGCTGGAGTTGCTCGCGCTGCTCCAGCACCGCGCGTACTTCGACCAGGTTGCCGGGATTGCTCTGTCGCAGCGTGCGGCCCCGGCCGAGGGGCTCACGCTCACCATCACGACGCCCGAAGGGACGCGCGTCGTGTGGGGAGGGCCTCCCAACGAGTCCGGCGTGCACCGCGGCGAGGTCTCGCGCGATCGCAAGCTCT
This sequence comes from Planctomycetota bacterium, assembly GCA_022567535.1. Lineage (GTDB taxonomy): Bacteria > Planctomycetota > Phycisphaerae > Phycisphaerales > UBA1924 > JADFGU01. The sequence continues at coordinate 666 of JADFGU010000217.1, forward strand.
CGAATCTGGACGCGCTGGTGCGCAGATTCGGGCGGATCGACGCCGGACGCGAATTGGTCGAGGTCTTCGGCGCCGACGCCGGGTTCGAATCAGCGGGGGGAGGGTGATGTCGGCCGTTGCACCCGGTGACGTGCCGCCAGGGCGCGATCGCACGAAGCCCGTCACGCACGACCGCTGGGCCCATCGTCGCGGCGAGCCCCGCGTGCTCGCGTTCCTGTGGACGCTGTATCTTCTGGGCGCAACGCTGCTGGGGTTCGCGGCCCTTGGTGCGGTGGGTGGGATCTCGCCCGACACCTATCGCCCCGTCGCGCGGATCATCCTGATCACCGTTGTCGTGGGCATCGTTCTGATGTGGCCGATGGTGCGCCTGAGCCAGGCCAGGCCCAGGCGAGGCGGCGCGAGGACGGCGTGTGGCGATTTCATCGTGATCGTGATTCCGGCGCAGGCGGTGGTGTGGCCCCAGGCGTTCCTTCCCACCGCACAGTGGTCGGTCTCCACGATCGTCGCGCTCTCGACGCTCATGTGCGCGTGGGCGGTGTGCATGGCCGGGCTGCTGGCGCTGGCGCTGGGCCGGGGCGGGCGCGAATCAGCGCGGCGTCCCCCCGCGCACGCCTGGCTGTGGATGCTGCTCGTCATCCTCGTCAGCGCGTCCGGAACCGTGGTCGCGCTGTCCGGCTCAGAATCGGGCGAGGTCAACAGCGTGCGCACGCGGTGGCTCGCCTCTCCCATGACCGGCGTGTACGAGCTGATGCGGGATCGCCCGCACACGTCGCGGGCGTCGCGCCTGAGCCGGGATGACTGGACGATCATCGCCGCGCCCGCCGCCGTCGGGGCGGTCCTCTGGCTCCTGGCCGCGATGAGACGACCTCGCGACGACGTGCCGACCGTCCGCCGCGATGGTGTATAATCGCGGCACGGTCGGCGGCGTCGCGCGTCGGCACAGAATAAGGACGCGTCACGATGGACCTGATCACCACGAGCGAGCACGCGCAGATCAGCAAACGGCTGGCTGCCCTCAAGGCGAATCGGTCGGTCATCTCGACTCGTATCGCTGAGGCCCGCGCGCACGGTGATCTTTCAGAAAACGCCGAGTACCACACCGCCAAGGAGCAGCAGGGCCTCGAGGAGGCCGAGATCCGCCGTCTCGGGGCACGTCTCGAATCCGCCCAGGTCGTCGACGAGAACAAGGCCAAGGGCACGGGGATCGTCTTCCTCGGCTCCCTGGTCCGGCTGCGCGATGTCGAGACCAAGGAAGAGGATCTCTTCAAGCTCGTCGGCGAGTTCAGCGACGAACCGCCCGACGACTACGACGAGGTCACCGCCAGCAGCCCGATGGGCGAGGCGCTGATGAAATCGCGCGTGGGCGAGACGGTCCGCTTCAACGCGCCGCGCGGCGTCAAGCGCTTCGAGATTCTTGAATTGCTCTGACCACGCCGGCGCCGGGCCGTGCGCGCATCGGCAACCCCGTGCGTGCGCGCGAGAGCACAAGCATGAGTGCCCGTGAACTCCGCCTTGCACGCCGTTGGTCCATCCGCGCCGACCCCGATGGTATCGGCGTCGCGCAGCAATGGTGGGAAAGCCCGCCGACCGACGGCTGGCGCTCGATCCGGGCCGACCACGCCTGGCAGTACGTGCTGGGAACCGACTATCACGGCGTGGCGTGGTACCGCCGACGCGCGCGACTGCCGAAGAAGTGGTTCGGCGTGCATTCACGAATCTGGCTGCGCTTCGAGTCTGTCGCGACCGACTGCCGCGTGTGGGTCAACCGCGCAGCCGTCGGTCGGCACGTCGGCGACTACCTCCCGTTCCAGTTCGAGATCACGGACGCGCTCGCGGGCGGCGAGCGGTGCGAGATCGTCTGCCGCGTCGATGAGATGCAGGGGCGAGAGCCCAATGAGCCGGGCAAAGAACCCTGGGGCGGGCACATCACCAAGGGTTTCCACGACGTGCTGAGCCTCCAGCACGGCGGGATCTGGAACGGCGTGAGCGTCCGCCGAACGGAGCTCATGTGTGCCGTCCCGAACGGAATTCACGTCCGCACCGATCTCGCGGACGAGCGGATGAGCGTGCACGTGGACCTCGAGCCGGATCATCCGGGCGGCTCGATTCGCGTGAGCGTCCGGGACGATCGGGGCCTTGAGTGCGCGAGCGCAACCGGCGAAATCGGCCCGAACGATCTTCACGCCCAGGTCAGCATGCCCGTGCGCAATTCACAGCGATGGGACATCGACACGCCCATCATGTATAGCGCGAGTGTGGTGCTCGAAACACAGACTTCGCGCGAGAGCTACGGCGTTCCCGTCGCGTTCCGCACGATCGAATCGGGCGGGCCCGACCACCGCCAGATCCTGCTCAACGGCAAACCCCTGCTCATCCGAGGCGTTCTGCACTGGGGGCACGAGCCGGCGCACATCGCCCCCTCGCCCACGCCCGATCAGGTCCGCGCGGAGTTTTCCGGGCTCAAGGAACTCGGCTTCAACTGCGTCTGTCTGTGCATGTGGTATCCGCCCGAGTGGTTCTACGACATCGCCGACCAGACCGGCATGCTCATCTGGCAGCAGCACCCGGTCTGGAAGTCGGACATGTCGGGTGAACACATCGACGAGTACCAGCGGCTGTACGAGGGATTCTTCCGTCGCGACGCGCAGCACCCGTCCGTCATCATCGTCAGCGCGACGTGCGAGCACGAGAGGTTCAACCCTGAGCTTGCCACGTGGTGGTGGAAGCGGGCCCGCGAAGTGCTGCCGGACAAGTTGCTCCAGCTCCAGACCGCGTTCCTGTCGTGGGCCCACAGAGACACGACAGACCTCTACGACGAGCACACGTACGAGAACACGGGGCGGTGGCTGCCGCATCTCGTGGATTTGAGGCGCGAACTCGACGCGCTGCCGCCAAAGCCGTTCGTCATGGGCGAAACAATCATCGCCAATCACTGGCCCGACATCGCCGCGATAGACGACATGCTCGCTGAGCCAGGCCACGACCCGTCGGGTGAATATCCATGGTGGGTCACGCGCGGCCTGGACGCGTGCCGGGCGTTCGAGATCAGCGTGTGCAAGCGGTTCGGCCGCGACACGCTCGATCGGTTCCGCGCTCAGGCCGACGCATTCGCGCTCGAACACCGCACACGCCAGGTCGAGGCGTTGCGGGCCAGCGGCCTGTTCGCCGGCTGGGTGATGAACCACCTCCGCGACGTGCCCGGCTGCCGTTGCGGGTTCATGGACGACCTGGGCCGATGGCGGCTCAC
>JADFGU010000218.1 GCA_022567535.1 Planctomycetota bacterium
GAGCTGGATGGCGGAGAGACTCGCCCCGCCGGAGAGCAAGTGGACGTGCGTGTCGATGAGACCCGGTATGACCACGCGGCCGGCGGCGTCGAGGATCGTCGTGTCCGGGCCGATGAGGGAGTCGTCGCGCTGGCCGACGTGGACGAACCGCCCGTCGCGGATGGCGGCGAAGGGTGCGAGGTCGTCGCGGCCGTCGGACCAGATGCGGGCGTTCTGGATGACGAGGTCTGCGGGCTGGGCGTGGGTGCCGATGCTGATGAGCAGCGCGAGGAGGGACACGAGCGGGGTAAGTGTTGGGCGTTTCATGCGCACAGCGTGGGCGATCGAGTCGGGTGTGTCAAGCTCGGGCTGGTCCGTCGGCCGGGGGCGGGAAGGCTGGTGGACGGGCTCTGTTCATGCGGCTTTAGCGGGTCGGCGGTGGTTTTCTCAAGCAAGGACTATCGCCGGATTCGAGGAAGGCTCGGACATCTCGAACCCGAGCAACCAGCAAGGCTGGACCTTCGGGGCAGAGCCCCGGAGCAAGACCCCATTTCCCCCGCCGGGCCGTCAATGACCCGACGCGAGCAAAGTGTGTCCCTGGTGCGGGAAACGAGGAGGCCGTGAAATCGGCGAGGCGCAGTGGCCCACCATTCACGTCCGGCCTATGCCCCGAGGACGGCCTCGTGAGTTGTAGAAAGTCTGGCAAGAGGGAGAGAATGATCCGTGTTTCTGCTTTTTCTTTCACATTAGGTGAAATCAGCGGTCGTCGGCGGCATCTTAGTGGTGACGCGTAGGTGCCAAGGGACGAGGGGCAGCGTCGGGAATCGCTGCTGGACTGGTTGCGCATGCTGGAGAAATGACAATGCAAAGAACCGCACATGGTCGATTGAGTCGTGGGTTTGGCTTGTTCGCAGCGGTGGCGGCCGTGATGGCGGGGGTGGCTCCTGCCGCTCTGGGGCAGTGTCGGCTCGGTTGGAAGTTTGGCGATCAGCAGAGCCTGCCGGGGACGGATAATTGGTCGATAGCTGCGGTGACGTTCAATGATGGGAGCGGAGAGGCGCTGTACGTGAGCGGGGGAGGAACCAGTATCGCTGGCAACGTGATGTATACAGGGGTCGCCAAGTGGGATGGCAGCGAGTGGTCGGCGGTCGGCGATCTGGCCGAGGCGCATATCCTTGCGCTCATCGTGCATCAAGGGCAGTTGATCGCGGGCGGGTGGTTTGAACTGCCCAGCGGTGAAGAGGCGCAGGTGATCCGCTGGGATGGCGGCGCGTGGGTTTCGATGAACGAAGGACTGATTGCGAGGGTGGGGACATTCGGCATTTTTCAAGGCCGACTCCTGCTCAGCCACATGAGCATGAGCTATGGTCCGCCCGCACACCGGAACCCAGAACATTGGATCTATGAATGGGATGGAAACCGGTGGATCGAGATGGGGTCAGAAAGAGCGACTCAAGCGCACAGCTTCGTTGAATACAGGGGTGAATTGTTCGCGCATATGGTGCTCGGAATAGAACCCCGATCGTACTTGTCCAAGTGGAACGGCGAAAAATGGGAGCCCTTTGGGGAGGTAAATCGGGCTCAGACGCTTGCAGTATACCAGGACAAGTTACTCGTCGGAGGTGTATCAAGGGCGGGCGGACAGCGCGTCAAGGTGATCGCGGCGTGGGACGGCACCGAGTGGACCAACTTTGGCGACTCGATTCCGGGCAGCGTGTACAAACTGTTTGTGTATGAAGGGCGGGTCTATGCGTCGGGCGAGGACGCGTCGAGGCCTGTATATTACGATCCCGCGTATGTGGCGACATGGGATGGACAGGAGTGGGTGCAGATCGGCCAAGGCCAGTTGACCGGCAGTGCGCGAGGCATGGTGAGCTTTGGCCGCGAACTCATTGTGACCGCTGTGAACGCGATTGCGAGCGGGGCCGTCAGCATCGCGCGCTTTGATGGGCGTGACTGGCAGCCGCTCGGCAATGGGTTCGACGACCAGATCCTCAGGCTCGGTGTGCACGGGGACGAACTGTTCGCGTACGGCGAGTTCGGGCGTGCCGGAACGGCCGGCGGTGTGAAAGGCGTTGCGCGCTGGAACGGTGAGGAGTGGCGTGGGGTGGGAGCGGGCGGCCCCAACAACGAGATACTCGAGTTTGCCTCCTTTGAGGGCGAGCTGATCGCGGTCGGCAAGTTCACAGAGATTGGCGGCATACCAGCCAATTACCTCGCACGCTGGGATGGTGTGGTGTGGTCGGCTATTGGGGTGGGTGCGAACGCGCCGATTCTCGGCGCGGCGGTGCATGACGGCGAACTCGTGGTGGTGGGAGAGTTCACATCGATAGGAGGAGTCAGCGCAGAAAAGATAGCGAGTTGGAACGGGCAGCGCTGGCGACAAATCGGGTCCGGGTTCGACAACAACGTGACCGCTGTTTGCGCGAGCGAGGGCGTGCTCTATGTGGGAGGAGATTTCAGATTCACGCGGTCCGGGACATGGCTTTTCAACTCGGCGAGGTGGGACGGGCAGCAATGGCAGATGATGTGGCCAGGCCTCGGCCGTGCCGCCGTACGTATGGTCTCATTCCGTGGTGAACTGATGGCGGTTTGTCGTCGCCGCCCTCGGAACGGAGGAAGCATGTCCGTCAGCGGATGGAACGGGAGCAACTGGTACATCGTTGGACAAATCCCGAATGGTCACATATTTGACATCGCTGTATACAAGGACGAACTCTACATCACCGGGGACTTCATCTACATCACCAGCGGACTGATACCCGCACAGCGAATCGCACGCTGGGACGGGCGTGGTTGGAGGCCCGTCGGCGAAGGTCTCGCGCCCCGCTTCACGGGTGGATCGCACCCGCAGTCGCGTGCGCTGGCGGTGTATGACGGCGAGCTTATCGTCGGCGGTGAATTCCACGAGGTCGAGGGGAAAGTGAGCGCGCACTGGGCTCGCTGGGGTTGTGTCTCGTGCTACGCCGACTGCGACGACAGCACGGGGGCCGGTGTGCTGGACCTGTTTGACTATCTCTGTTTCCAGAATGCGTTCATCGCAGCCGACCCTTACGCGTGCGACTGCGACACAGCGACAGGGCCGGGCGTATGCGACATCCTTGATTTTATCTGCTTCCAGCAGGCGTTTATAGGCGGGTGTCCGTAGTCAGCCGGTGCTTTCCAGGTTTTGGGCAACGCACGTTGAATGTGGACCCGAGAACTGGCCCGCCGAAGACCAAGGATGGACCAGTTGTGCTGGCCCGCTGGCGCAGGGGGATCTGCCCAGGTGGGGAACGAAGCAGGAAATGGGATGGGATCCGGAGGAATGGACCCGCCTGCTCGCGCAGGGGGCTCTGTTCATGCGGTTTGGGGTGTCGGTGGGGTGGATCGGCACCCTGGGGGCGCGTGCCCTGGGCTCGTTCACGACGGGCCTGGTCTGAGCCCGCTGGGGGCGAAGGGCTGGTTCCCGAGGGTGGTCTGAGATATCCGAGCCTTCGCGGACTCAGACTCGGCGTCGTGTGGACTTCTGGACACTGCATCGGATGTGAGGTCAGTGCAGGAAAATGACCCGCCCCATGTGAGGCGGGCCATGCAATGCGATTCGCGGAGCCGTGCCGTCTCGGTTATGGGCAGCCGCGGACGAACTGGTTCTGGAAGGCGAGGAAATCGAAGATGTCACAGGCCGGGTCGGGATCCATCTCGCAGGCACAGGGGTCGCCGCCGACGAAGAGGTTTTGGAAGGTGAGGAAGTCGAAGATGTCGCAGGCGGGGTCAGGGTCGAAGTCGCAGGCGCATGGACACGCCGCCCCGGATGTGATTGAAACGTTGTCGAAGGCGAGCGTGTTGCCGAAGACGGTGAAGGAACCGGCGAACATGCGGATTGCGGTGGGAATAGGCAGCGTGCCGGCGGCCCCGCCTTGCAG
>JADFGU010000219.1 GCA_022567535.1 Planctomycetota bacterium
GTCACGCACGCTCACTTCGATCACAGCAGTCATGCAGCCCGGCTTCGCGAGACGGGCACGAAGATTGTGGCCAGTCGCGATACCGCCGACGCCATGGCAGCGGGGGACGACCGGTGCATCGGCTACGCGGTGCATCGCAAGTATGAGCCGTGCGAGACCGACGTGGTCGTCGAGGAGGGCCAGCCGCTCAGGTTCGAGATCGAGGTCGAGGTGCTCCCGGAGTTTGAGCTGCCCGGGTGGGACGGCCTCAAGATCGACAAGCCCATGTTCGAGGTCACCGACGAGACGATCGACGAGGAGATCAGGAAGATCAGCATCAACGACGGCGAGCTCGAACAGCAAACCACGGCGGGCAAGGACGACTACATCACGGGCCACGGCATCATGACCGACGCGGACGGGACGGAGTTCTACAACATCCCCGGGGCGGTCATCCAGATGCCCGCGGCCAAGGGCAAGGGTGCGGCGGGCATGGTGCTGGGCATCCAGGTGGACGACCTCGGCTCTCAGCTGGGCAAGCCTGCACCGGGCGAGACGGCGACGATCAAGGCCAAGGGCCCCGAGAACCACGAGATCGAGGGCGTGCGCGGCGCCGATCTGACGATCGCGTTCAAGGTCGACCGCATCGATCGGATCATCCCGGCCGGCATCGAGGCCCTGTGCTCGCAGTACGGGCTCGAGAACGAGGCGGAGTTCAGGGAGATGGTCCGTACACGGATCGAGCAGCGAATTCACGTTCGCCAGCACGTGGCGATGCGGCAGCAGGTGGCCCGGCATCTCGTCGAGTCCGCGAAGATCGATCTTCCCGAGCGCATGACGACCACGCAGGCCGCACGCATCTTCGAGCGCCGGCGCATGGAGCTCATGTACCGCGGCGTCGATCAGGCGCAGATCGAACAGCACATCGCGGAATTGCGGGCGGCGTCGAGCCAGGACGCCGCGAACGAGCTCAAACTCTTCTTCATCCTCAACAAGGCTGCGGACGAGATTGATGTGAAGGTGCAGGAGGCGGAGGTGAACGGCCGGATCGCGGAGATGGCCATGGAGCAGGGCGTCCGCCCGGAGAAGCTGCGCCAGGATCTGATCCAGTCCAACCGGATCGGCAGCATCGCGCAGCAGATCCGCGAGCACAAGACGATGGACGCCATCCTCGAAAAGGCCGAGATCCGAGAGGTCTCGGCCGAGGACTACGCCAAGACCGCGGCGGGACAAAAAGACGACGGCTGAGGCGGGTCGATCCTGGTGTGTGATGAGCGATCAGGCGAGATCGTCTGGGGACTCGTCCTCGTCGCCGGCCGCGTGCGCGGTGCGGGGCAGGCTGATGGACCCGCATTTGGGGCAGATCAGGCCGTACTCCCCGGCCGGCTCCTTGGCCAGATCCTTTCCGCACGCCAGGCAGGTGGGCGAATCCAGCCTCGCCGCCACCGTGTTGATGGTCAGAACAACGGTTCCGACGACCGCCCCGATCAGTGCCCAGATCGGCACGGATGCGATCGACCCCAGACCGATCACGATGAGCACCGACACGCCGGCGATGATCGCGAAAGCCCGAAGACGGAGTTTGTGGAACCAGGTCACGCCATCTGCCCTTTCGTGCAACACTCGGCGGCGGGTTCATTCAAAGCGTGCGGCACGTGGAAGTCCAGCCGGGGACTCCGATGAATCCGACCGGGGCGGTCACAGCGGGCGATACAGGTCGATCATCTCGCGGATCTTGTCGGGCCTGGGCAGGTTTTTGATGTCGATTTCCAGCCCGTCCTGCCCGGCGCTGGAGATTCCCATCTTGCCCACGCCCCAGACCCGCTGCCACATGGTCTGGGTGATCTGGATGTTGCGGATGTTGTCGTGGAGGACCTCGCTGGTGGCCTTGCTGAGGAGCCCGCGCCGGGCGATCGAGCGCTTATTTGTGATTTCGAGCGCCTCCGCGAGGGTCTTGATCTTCCAGACCACCATCACGCCGGTGCCGGCGAGCACGACCACCAGCGACGCGATCATGCCGAGCTGATGCGTGTTGATCAAGCCGAAATTGACCACCCCGGCGACGCCGGCCAGCATGGCCAGAGAGACTCCCAGGAACGTGAGAGGCCGGGCGCGGAGCATGGCGGGGCGGAACACGGCCACGCGCTCCTCCGGACCGGAGTCCGGCGGAAAGCCCGCTGCGGTCGCGCGGTCTCCCGAGGCCCGTTCCTTCACCACACCCGCCACCGGGGCCGCCGGAATCCGGTTGATGTCCCCACATTCGGGGCAGGCGACCTTCTGACCGGCCGAGTCGTCATCGACCTCGATCAGCACTTCGCAATTGTCGCACCGCTTGGAGATCATGGCTGTTCCCGGGGCGAATGGTAGCGTGCGGCCCTGCGCTGCGCCGCCCATGCTTGATCCGATTTGCTGCCGATCCCTTTCGCTCGGTATACTCGCCTTCGCATGCGCATCGTACTGGTGAACTGGGCACGGATCTGGGACGGCGCGACGGGCGGCGGCGGCGTCAACGGGTATTGTCAGGCATTGGCGCTGCGGCTGGCCAAGCGCGGGCACGACATCGTCAGCCTCTGTGGGGGGACCGCCTGCACGACCTCGAAGAGGGGGAGATGCCGCATCCGCCGGCACGCCGACTGGATGGGCCTGCGCGTCTTCGAGGTGTACGACTCGCCGGTATTGGCGCCCTCGGCCGCGCAGTTCCGAGACCCGCTCGGCGAGGTCGCCGCGCCGGAACTCGACGCCGAGATCGAGCGGTTCTTCCGCATGATCGAGCCGGACATCGTGCACTTCCACAACATCGAAGGGTTCTCGGCGCAATGCGTCGAGGCGGCCCGCAACGCCGGCGCGCGCGTGCTGTATTCACTGCATAACTACCACACGATCTGCCCGCAGGTGTACCTGATGCAGCATCATCGCACGCCGTGTCGCAGTTTCGACAATGGGCACGCGTGCGCGACGTGTGTCGAGGCGGTTGACCCGGCTGAAGAACGTCGGACGCGCGCGGCGTGCGGGTTCGAGGGGCCCAAGGCCTACGTGCCCATCACCCTGAACCCCGTGCGAACGCACCAGACGCTGGGGCCGACGATTCGCGCTCTTGGCTCCGAACTGGTCTCGCTCGTTCACAGACGGACGGGCACGGCATCGTCCGATCCGTCGGGAGGATCGTGGAAGGCGATCACGCCGGATTCCGTCTCGGGACCGATGCCGATAGTCGGCCCGGACGAACGCGGCAAGGCGAAGTATCTGCTCGACGAGCTCGAGCCCCGCCGCTGGCCGTCGCCGCTCGATCCGCAATGGCAGCCGCTCGACAACGAGCCCACGCCCGAGCCGGAGAGCGACAAGCCGCCCAACGACTACGCCCGCAGGCGAGAGGCGATGATCGCGATGCTCAACGGATGCGATCGGGTGCTGGCGGTGTCCGAGTTTGTGCGTCGCAAGTTTGAGAATCTCGGCGTCGATCCAAAGGTGATCTCGACGCTGCACATCGGCACGTGGGTGAACGAGGTTGTCAGCCGGCACCGTGAGCTCGTGTTCGACCCGCCCGCGTTCGCCGACGACCCGAGCCGACCCGTGCGGCTGGTCTTCATCGGGTTCAACCACTGGTACAAGGGCCTGGCGATGCTGGCCGACACGCTCGAACTGCTCACGCCCGAGTATCTTCGGCGGATCGATCTTCACATCTCGTCGCTGGGCGGCGAGACGATCGAGTGGCGGTTCCGCCGCATGCAGCCGCGACTGGCCCGGTTGACCTTCCACCTCGGCTACGAGTATCACGACATCCCGTGGATTTGCGGCGGCAAGGATCTTGGGCTGGTACCGAGCGTGTGGTGGGACAACGGGCCGCAAACCGTCTTCGAGTTCAACGCCTGCAACGT
>JADFGU010000220.1 GCA_022567535.1 Planctomycetota bacterium
CGCCCACGAAAACCTCGGCCATGCCCTTCAGCGATCGAAGATCGTCGCGGACCTGCAGAATCGCCGCCTTCATATCGCGTTCGTCGGCGTCGCCAACGATGTTCAGCACGCACACGGGGAAGCTCGGCTCGATGGCGTTGACCGTGATCCGGTCGGCGAGCTCGGGCAGATCCTGAAGGGCGTCGATCTCGCGCTTCACCTTGGCGACGGCTTCTTCGGCGCTGACCTGATCGATAAACTCGACCCGCACCGACGCGACGCCATCGGACACCGTGGAGTTGACCTCCTTGACGCCCTTCATATCGCGGAGCCGATCCTCGATCTTGATCGCCAGCGATTTTTCGATCTCCTCCGGCGCCGCGCCCGGGTACGGTGCGACCACCATCACCTGGTTGGGCCGGATTTCAGGGAAAAACTCGCGCTTGAGCTTGGCGCCGAAGATCAGCCCCGACCCCAGGAGCGCGAACATGCACAGGTTCGCGACCACCGGCTTGCGCACCCCAAACGACGCCAGGCTCATCACTCACCCCCCGGGCGGTCCTGGGTGCGTGCTGCGCCGACGACGGTCTGCGCCGAGATGCGCACCGGCTCGCCCTGAACCAGGTCGGCGGACGAGACGATCACCAGCGCGCCCGGACTGACGCCCGACGCCAGCACCGCCCACTGGTTCTCGTCCCGGTCGATCCCCGGGTGCGACCCGTCCGTGAAGTACGCCACCTCCACCGCGACGAACGAGACGCTGTGGTTCGACCCGTGCGGCACGGCCAGGGCGACGCGGTCCTCGCGCACCGCGCCGCGCGGCACGACCACCCGGGGCTGTACGCTCGACGACCGCACCGTCCCGACCACGAAGCGTCCCGGCATGAGCCCCCCGCCCATCGCTTCATGGTCCTGCTCAACCTCGACGAAGAGCGTGACCATGCGCGTGGAGGGGTCGGCCTCGGGCGCGATCCGCGCCACGTTTCCAAGCCACTCGCTCGCCACCGGCCCGTCCGGACGGAGCGACACCGGCGCCCCGAGCGCAATATCGCGCACGCTCGACGCGGGCATGCGCAGCGGGATCTCGATGCGGCTGATGTCGACGATCCGCGCCACAGCCTGCCCGACCCCGACCAGCTCGCCCACCTCGGGCCCGATCGACTGAAGCACGCCCGTGATCGGCGCCCGGATCTGAGTGCGATCGAGATCCTGCTGCGCCAGCGCCAGGTCCGCTCGCGCGCCGGCGAGCTGTGCGCCCAGCCGGGCTCGCCTTGGGGCGATCAGATCGGCCTGCTGCCGGAGCGCCACCAGCTCGCGCCGCGCCCGCTGCAACGCCGCCAGCCGCTGCTCGACCTCCGCCACGTTCCCGCCGCCGCTCTCCAGCGCGTTCAGCGCCCGTGTGTACTCTCGATCACGAATCTCGGCCTCTTTCGCGGCCAGTTCGACCTGCTCGCCGATTCGGAACTCCTCGATCGTGAGCGCTTCGAGGTCCGCCTCGAGTGCGGCCGCCAGCTGGGCCGCGGACTCGACGCGCTGCTCGAAGTCGATCGGGTCCAGCCGCACCAGCAGATCGCCCGCCTCGACGCGCGCGCCGGCCTCGATCTGTTCGGGGCGCTCGATCACGCGTGCCGAGACTTCCGCGGACACGTCGGCCGCGTTCATCGCCCGCGCCGTCCCGAATCCCTCCCACGCGCGCGCGATCTGAACGGGTGTGGCGACCACCGTGCGCACCAGCGCGGGCGGGCGCACCGAGCTGGTTTCCTCCGACTGCGGCTTCGTGGCCACCAGCGCCGCATACAGCGCGATCGACGCCGCCAGGGCCGCGATCCCCACGCCCGCCCGCGCTGCGATCGCGACGACGCGTTCCATCTTCCCGTGCGAATTCGGCAAGGATCTATCTCCCTTGGGCGGCAACTGTAGGCCCGGGCAGTCGCTCTCATTCACGCGTTCCGGGTGCGCCGCCTGTCGTGCTGGCGCGCGACGCACTCGGGTTCGGCGGAGATCACGACGCCCCCGCAATCTGTTCCCCGTGCTCGTTCGGCTCGCGCAACGTGGCCGCGATCGCCACCTCCTGCAGTCGTATGCTGGCGTGGTCGAGTTCATCCTTGGCGGCGAAAAAGGCGTCGGGATCGACCGCCCGCCAGTCGGCCTTGGCGCGCACGACGATGTCGCGCAGCCGATCCACCAGAGCGACCAGCGCGGCGCGGTCGTCCGTCCCGAGCCCGTCCCCGTGACGCTCCAGCGTGTCGCCGATCCACTTCAGGTCCAGCTCGCTGTTAGCCACCAGATCGACCACGCGGTGCTGAGCCATGTCCTCGCGGGCGTGCGCGAAGCTCTCTCGCTCGATCCGCTCGACCTCCTCGCGCGTCAGCCCGTGGTTGGGGATCACCTGCAGCTGCGCGCGTCGGCCCGAACGCTCCTCCACGGCCGAGACGTTCAGGATGCCCGACGCGTCCACGAGCAGTTCGACCCGCAGCTTCGGGATGCCCGCGGGCATCGGCGGCAGCCCGCGCAGATGAAACTCGCCCAGCGAGCGGCAGTCCTCCACCATCTCGCGCTCGCCCTGCACGATGTTCAGCTTGATCGATGTCTGGCCGTCCACGCTGGTCGAGAACATCTCCTGCGCGCGGGCGGGGACCGTGGTGTTCTTCAGGATGATCTTCGCCACCGCCCCGCCGACCGTCTCGATGCCCAGGCTCAGCGGGATGACGTCCAGCAGCAGCGCGTCCGTGGCGGCCCCGGAGATGATCGCGGCCTGGACGCTCGCGCCCAGGGCCACGACCCGGTCGGGGTCCAGCGCGGTGTACGGCTGAAGCGAGAAGAACGCGCCGACGCGCCGCTGCACCAGCGGGATCCGCGTCGAGCCGCCCACCATGATGACCGCCTCGATGCCGCCCGGGCCGATCTGCCGCCTCGCGTCGTGCAGGGCGCGCTCGCACGCGCGGATCGTCTTGTCGATCCAGGGCGTCATGAGCACGTCCAGCTCGGCGCGGGTGACGGTGCGCGAGTACGTGGCGCTGTCGTCCACCCGGATCTCGATCCGGGCCTCGTCCGCCTCGCTCAGTCTGTGCTTCACGTCGCGCGCGAACGAGAGCAGCGCCCGCCGGGTCTGCGGCGACAGCGCGCCGAGATCCCGGCCAGACCCGCCGCGACCGGCCTGCTCGGCGATCTCGCGCGTGAACAGCGCCACCAGCGCGAAGTCGATATCGTCTCCGCCAAGATGCGTATCGCCGGCGGTCGCGAGCACCTGGAAGAACGCGGGCAGGTCGCCGCCGTCCCCGCCATCCTCGTCCGTCTTCGGCGTCAGGCGCAGGATGGAAACGTCAAACGTCCCGCCGCCGAGGTCGTACACCGCGATCGTGCGCTCCTCGGCGCTCGTGCTTCCGAGCCCGTAGGCGAGTGCGGCGGCGGTGGGCTCGTTGACGATGCGGACGACATCAAGCCCCGCGAGACGACCCGCGTCGCGCGTCGCCTGTCGCTGCGCGTCGTCGAAGTACGCCGGGGCGGTGACCACGGCCTTTCGAACCGGGCACCCCAGGGCGGCCTCGGCCCGACGCTTGAGTTCGCGCAGGATGTGGGCGGACACTTCCTGCGGGCTGACGATGCGGTCGGGCGCATCGCCTCGTGGGATCGCGACCCGGGCCGTGTTGTGCTCGCCCGAGACGACGCGGTAGCTCAGATACGCGACATCGTCCCGCGCGTCCTCGATCGAACGCCCCATCAGCCGCTTCACGCTCGAAACCGTTGTGAGCGGGAACTGAACCGCCTGGTCCTTGGCCTCTTCGCCAACCGTCACCGAGCCGTCCGGCTCAAAGCGCACCACGCTCGGGAGCAGCGCCCGGTCCTGCTCATCTGGCAGGATGCGCGGCC
>JADFGU010000221.1 GCA_022567535.1 Planctomycetota bacterium
TGGGCGGTTCTGTGCGCGACGATCGCGCTGGGCCAGGATCTCGGGCCGGCGGTGGAGGTGGATCAGCGTCGGCTGCTCGCGACGATCCGCGGGCTGCCCGCGCCCAGGGCGGCGCGCGGGGACGAGCAGAGCCGGGCCAACCTGCTCGAGGCGCAGCAGCAGTTGTTCGACGCGTTCGAGCAGCTGGGCTTATCGCCACGGCTGGAGCCGATCGACCTGCCGGGCGGGTCAAAGGACGGGCCTGAGTCGGCGCGGTATTGCAACGTGATCGTCGATCTGCCGGGGACGGATCAGGCGTCCGAGGTGCTCGTGGTCAGCGCCCATTTCGACGCGGTGGTCGGGTCGCCCGGGGCGGACGACGACGGGACGGGGGTGGCGGCGGTGCTCGAAATCGCCCGGATTCTGCGGGAAAGGCCCATGCGCCGGACGGTTCGGCTGTGCCTGTTCAACCTGGAAGAGCTCGGCATGGTGGGGTCGTTCTACCACGTCGCGCAGATGGTGCAGGCCCGGGCGGATGAAGATGACGGGGGCGAGCGGGTCGTCGGCATGATCTGCCTGGACATGCTGGGATATTTCACGGATGAGCCCAAGAGCCAGACCAGCCCGATCAAGGCGATCCCGGGCGTGTTCGAGCCGCCGACGGTGGGGGACTTCATCGCTGTGGTCGGGCTATTGGGGCATCACGGGTTCAACCAGAGCGTGGTGGACGCGATGGTGGAGGCGTCGCCGGGTGCGAAGGTGTGGCTGGCGGATTTCTCGCCCATCCCGCTGCCGGACATGATGCGATCGGATCATGCGGCGTTTCTGCTGGCGGGGGTGGCAGCGGTGATGGTGACGGACACGGCGAACTTCCGCAATCCGCACTATCACACGGGCACGGACGCGGTGGGGACGCTGGACGCGGCGCGTTTCACGGCTGTGGTGCGCGGGCTGGTGGGCGCGGTGTACGCGTTGGCCGGACCGTTCGAGGCCGAGGGTGACGACGCCGACCCGGCCGACCCAACAACGACGGCGCCGACTGATGTCGACGCCGCGCTGCAAGGTGAAGTCGGTGTGGGTGGGCTAGGCGAAGAAGTCGAGGTCCTCTGGGAGGCGTTCGAGGGCCTGCTCGAAGCGTGTCGGGGTGTCGTATCGGCCCGAGGCGATCTCTTGCCGGACGC
The DNA here is from genome assembly GCA_022567535.1 of Planctomycetota bacterium. GTDB lineage: Bacteria > Planctomycetota > Phycisphaerae > Phycisphaerales > UBA1924 > JADFGU01. The sequence continues at coordinate 1,161 of JADFGU010000221.1, forward strand.
GGTCGACGAGTTCGGCGCGGACGGCTGGGAGATCGCGCAGCTGGGCGAGATAGCGGGAGCGGGCGGACAGCTCGACGCGGTCCGAAGCCTGGCGCCGGGGATCGGGGTGCTGGACGATGGGGCGGCGTTGCGGATCGGCGTGTCGCTGCTCGACGCGTCCGGCGGGTGAAAATGAGGCGGGAGCTACATCCGTCATGACGCCGATATCCTCTCAGAGAGACGCCGCGAATCCGTGCGTTCGGGGCCGAAACATCCGCCCCCGGTCAGGGTGTCGTTTCCCTTTCCTGCCGTGCAGAGTATCGACGGGGCGAGCGAGAAGGCTTGAAAGATTCGACGGGCGTGGTTGGTGGTTGTAAGCCGGTATCGGGTATAGGTTTAGAGATGATAACGGGGGGGCGGACCGCAGGTGGCTTTGGGACACTTTTTCTCGAGTTGGGGGGTCGGCATGTCCGGGATGACGGTTGCTCAGAATAGGGTTGTGATCGGGATGTGGATTCAATCGGTGTGTTTGGCGTTGGTGGCGACGATCTGGGGGCTGGCGGGCTGTCAAAGCGATGGGGCCGGCGAGCGTCTTTCGATCGAGGGCCGCGAGCTGTTTGGCGGGGACGGGCCGGCGGGTGGCGCCCGAGCTGACCAGTGGTCGATCGTGATCGTGGCGTACCAGCTCGGTGAGGGGCTGACGGCGCAGAGGCGTGTCGAGGTGCGGAATCAGGCGGCTTTGGCGCTGGAGCGTGTGCGCGCGACCGGGCTGAGTTCGGCGTTCATGGAGGAGCGCGGCGAGCGGATCGTGCTGGGGTACGGGCGGTACGCCGGGCCGGACGATCCCGAGGCCTTGAGCGACCTGGCGCGGGTGAAGTCGATCGAGTGGCGTGGGATCAGGCCGTTCGCGACGGCGGTGCTGGCGCCGCCCTCGCAGGCCGACCTGGGCTCGTACCCGGATTTCAACCTCCTGAATATCAGGCCGCGTTTCGGCGACAAGGCCCGGTATTCGCTGCAGGTCATCGTGTACGGGCGTGCGGACCGGGAGCAGCCGACGCGGGCCGATCTGGCCCTGTTCCGCGAGGCGGCCGAGCAGGGCACGGTGCAGCTGCGTCGCGAGGGGGAGCTGGCGTTTTACCATCACGGCGCCAATACCAGCTCGGTGACGATCGGCGTGTTCGGCGACGCGGACTACCGGATCGACTTCGACATCGACGGGCGAAAGACGATCCACGAGAGCAGCCGACTGCGTGAACTCAAGCGGCGGTTCCCGCACCTGCTGCTCAACGGCAGGACGATCCTGCTGCCGGGCGTCAGCCGCGACGGGCGCGAGGTGGTGCAGCGGACGGACCTGATCGCGATTCCGGACTCATCGGGATGAGGCCCGGATGAGCGGGTGCAGCGGCGTTATCTGCGTGACGCGCCAGGCCCGGTTGCTGTCTCTGGTCCAGTCGAGCAGCCACCACGAGGTGAGGCGCGGGCCGGCCCGTGAGATCGCGCGGACGCGCACCTGTGTTCGGCCGACCCGTGGGCCGACAAGCGTCGCTTGCATCTCCCGCACGGAATGGCTTGCCAGTGCGTACTCGCCGCCCAGATAGCGCTGGACGTGTGTGATGATGGCGTCCTTGCCGATGCCGCTGCGGGCGAAGGCGTAGCGCATGACGGCGTTGTCGGCGAGCAGGTCGTCCAGGGCGGCGGTGTCGACCGTGGCCAGGGCGGCGATCAGGGTGCGGGTCCTGGCTGCGAGGGCCTCGCGCGGGGTCTGAACCAGCGCCGAGAGGGCGAACACGCCCGCGGCTGCGAGCAGGAGCAGCGCGGCGATGGTCGCCCCGGTCCGCCGTTGATCCCTCGCGACGGCGACCATGAGCGTGAACCCAGCCGCGGCGCACAGCGCGACCAGAAGCACGAGCGGTCGCTCCAGCACGAGGCGGTCGAACAGCGGCGAGCCGGGGAGGGCTGCGGGCGGCGGCTGATCGTTGAAGAACTGCGTGGGCACGAGCATGAACGGCCTCGATTTGTAGTGACGTTCAAGCGGACGCTCGGCCGATGAGAATCGGCAAGTGGCCGTGCGCTCGGTATGACCCCATGACCCCGTGACGCGCGGCAGCCGTGGCGAAAAAAGTATCGGGACGAAATGTCCCTCGGGAGGTTCGCGGCATGGACGCAGGTGGTTCCGTGGCGGAGGGCGCGGGTCGTGAGGGCGCATCGATCCCCGATACATCGGCGTTCGACGGCGAGTTTCTCATTGACGACGCCCCTTTGGGCGGGGCTGTGTATGTGGGAACGCCGTCCGCCTCGGGCGGATCAGTCCTTCGGAAGAATCTCACGGCGATCGGGCGAACGTGTGCGCACGCGGCGGAGTTGATCGAGCGTGCCGCGGAAACGGGCATTCCCATGCTGGGGATCTGCTTTGGGCATCAGATTCTCGCATCGGCCCTCTGCGGGCGAGACCAGGTCTTTCGCCGGCAAACATGCGAAGTCGGATACAGATGGCTCGACGTGGAACCTGGCGCCGTGGACGATAGCGTCGCGCGGGACCTGGTGCCGCGTGTGTATATGTTCGTCTGGCACAATGATGAGGTCAGGGCGGAGCATCCCGACATCAATGTCCTGGCGACCTCCCCTGACTGTCCCAATCATATCTGGCGCTTTCGCGATTTGCCGATTTGGGGAATTCAGGGGCATCCTGAAGTCACCCTGGATCAATCG
>JADFGU010000222.1 GCA_022567535.1 Planctomycetota bacterium
CGGGTCGGCGTTCTATCGGTCGGCGTGGTCGGCGGCCCGCGTGGGCACCACCAACATGGACACGCTCATCGCCATCGGCGCGACCGCGGCGTATGTGCTCTCGTGGGTGTCCCTGCTGGGCGGACAGAACGGGGTGCCGCTGTATTTCGGCGAATCGGCGGCCCTGCTGACGCTCATCTCGCTCGGGCACTGGCTCGAAGCGCGCACAACGTCGCAGACCGGGTCCGCGGTGCGCGAGCTGCTCTCACTGCAGCCCGACAGCGTCACGCGGCTGGACGGTGAGAGCGACCGCACCGGCCGCGTCGTTCCGTCCGAGCAGATCGGCGAGGGCGAGCTGATCCTGCTGCGCCCCGGCGAGCGCGTCGCCGTCGATGGGCTCATCCTGAACGGCGAATCGACGCTGGACGAATCCATCGTGACCGGCGAGTCGATGCCGGTTGATCGCGGCCCGGGCGACGGCGTGATCGCCGGGGCCATCAACCTGAGCGGCGTTCTCGTGGTGCGCACAAGCGTGGACGGCCGACACACCACCGTGGCGCGGATCGCCGAGATGGTGCGCTCGGCGCAGATGAGCCGAACGGAGATCCAGCGGCTGGCGGACCGCGTCTCGGCCGTGTTCGTCCCGGCGGTGCTCATCATCGCCGTGATCACGGTGCTGGGGTGGGTGATGCTCGGCGGGGGCGATCTGGTCGGGGGCGTGATCGCGGCCACGACAGTGCTGGTGATCTCGTGCCCGTGCGCGCTGGGGCTGGCGACGCCCACCGCGATCATGGTCGCCAGCGGCGAAGCGAGCCGGCGAGGGATATTCATCAAGTCGGCCCATGCGCTCGAACTGCTCGCACGCGTCTCGGCTGTGTTCTTCGACAAGACCGGCACGCTTACGCAGGGTCGGCCTCGCGTGATCGATGCGGATGACGACGTGCTGGTGCTGGCGGCGGCGGTCGCGGCCGGATCGAACCACCCGCTCTCACGCGCCATCGTGGAAGAGGCCGAATTGCGCGGCCTGCAGTTCGGGTCGGCCACGGGCGTGCACGAGTCGGCGGGCGTCGGCATCAGCGGGACCACGTCCGCCGGCCGCGTCGAGATCGTCGCCGGCGATCGCGCGCAAGACGCGGGCGCCGAAAGTGCGAAGGATGAACAGGGTGGCACGGTGAGCGCGGTCATCGTCGACGGCGAGCGTCACGGAACGATCCGCTTCTTTGATCCGCCCCGCCCCGACGCGCTGGCAACGATCGAGGCGCTGCACCGCAATGGCGTGAGGACGTCGATCCTGTCGGGCGACCGCAAGGCCGCGGCTGAGGCGGTCGGTGAGCAGGTTGGCATTGCTCCCGACGATGTCCACGCGCAGCTGAGCCCCGAGGAGAAGGTCGAGCGCGTCCGCGCGTACCAGGCCGACGGCGCCGTGGCCGCGTTCGTGGGCGACGGCATCAACGACGCCGCAGCGCTGGTCGCGGTCTCGGCCGACGGAGGGGTCGGGATCGCCATGGGCGCCGGATCAAACGTTGCGATCGAATCGGCAGACGTTGTCGTGCCGGGCGATCACCTCTACTCGCTCGTGGCGCTCCTGGACATCGGCCGGCGAACGCTTGCGACCATCAAACAGAATCTGTTCTTCTCGTTCGTGTACAACTCGCTCGCGATTCCCGCCGCCGCGCTTGGGATGCTCGGCATGTCCGGGCCTGTCATCGCGGCGATCGCAATGGCCCTGAGCGATCTATGCGTCATCGGCAACTCGCTTCGACTCAAGGCGAACCTGGCCCGCGAGCGAGTGCGCCAGTCGAGGCGTACTTGACTCGCGCCCGCGCGCCCCGAGCGAGCCGACCGGCCGATGTGGAGCCGAAGTTCTTATGCCCGCCCAACCGTCTTCGCACACCCCACCCGCACAGCTGGCCGCCCGGGCGCGCCGGCTGTTCACTACCGGCCCGGTGCTCAAGCGCTTGATCCAGCACTATCGACCGTACATATGCCCGTTCGGTCAGCTCATCGAGCAGATCCCGCCGGGCTCAACCGTGCTGGACGCCGGGAGCGGCGGGGGTTTGTTCCTGGGGCTGCTCGCATCGACCGGTCGCATCGCGCACGGGACGGGCTTTGACACCTCCGGATCTGCGATCGAGATCGCACGGCGGATGGCCGAGCGCCTCCCCGCAGAACAACAGGTGCTCACGTTTCACCAGCTCGACGCCGCCGCGCCTTGGCCCAATGGGCCGTTCGATGCCGTGAGCATCATTGATGTCATGCACCATGTGCCTCCCCGGCAGCACCGCGAACTGATCCGCCGCGCGGCCGAGCGGCTCGGACCCGGTGGGACGCTGCTGGTCAAGGACATCCCGCCAAGGCCTTACTGGCGGGCGTGCGCCAATCGTGCGCACGACCTGGTCCTCGCCGGGCAGTGGGTACATCTGCCGCGGCCGGAGGACATCCGGTCCTGGGCCGAAGGGGAGGGGCTGAGTCTCGCCCGAAGCGAGCGGATCAACATGCTGTGGTATGGGCACGAGCTGATGGTGTTCGTCAAGCCCGGCACCGACAGATGCGACGCGCCGTGAGCCGATACCATGTTCACCCATGACCGAGCGCGCATTACACAGATGGCTCCCCGCCCTGCTGCCCGCAGCGTTGTTCCTCGTCGCGGCGTCGGCGCTGATCCTGGGCGGCTTCGAGCGAGGCCGGGGCGCGGCCGACCAGATCAACTATCACGAGCCGGTCATCCGCACCTTTGCCGACCAATGGCCCGCATTTGACTTCTCCGATTACCTGTCGGCCACCACCCCGGCGTACCACGTGGCGCTGGCCACGTTCGCACGCTTCTTCGCCGACAGCAGGCCCGCCTTGCAGTTCGCCGGGGCGCTCTTCACGATTGGCCTGCTGCTCACGCTGACGCTGGCGGGGATGGCGGGGATGGCGGGGTCGAAGCGGGACGCGATCGGCCGGGCTGTGCTCATGACCCTGCCCGTGACCGCGTCGCTGTACGTCTTTTCGTCCGGGGTCTGGCTGCTGCCGGACAACGCGGCCTGGTGGGGCGTGCTGTTGATCGTGCTCCTGGCGCTGCGCGCTGACTTTGGCACAACCCAGCTGCTCTGGTCCGGGCTGATCCTCACACTGCTGGTCGCGACCAGGCAGATCCACCTCTGGGCGGCGGCGGTGGTGTGGGCCGCCGCGTGGATCGGACCGACGCGCGGCGACGACGCGCTTTCATCGTGGACCGATCTGCTGCGCGACCTGCCGCTTCGGTTGCGCAGGACGCTCGTGGCGGTCGCCGTGACGCTGCCGGCGTTCGGCGTCGTCTACGCGTTCGTCCGGCTCTGGGGCGGGTTGAGCCCACCGATGCTCCGGGACGATGTTCAGGGGCTCAACCCGGCTGCGCCCGCGTTCATCATGGCCCAGGTGGGGCTGTTCAGTCTCTTCTTCGCCGGCTGGCTGATCGGGCCGGCGCGGGAACTCGTCACGAAGCGCCGCTCGACGCTGCTGCTGGCGGTCGGGGCGGGGCTCGTCATCGCGCTCGTGCCCGCGACCTCGTACAGCATCGACGCGGGGCGGTTCTCGGGGCTTTGGAACGCGGCCCGCGCCACGCCGCTGGTATTCGGGCGCGTGTCGCCATTGATCGTCGTGCTCGCGGTCGGCGGCGTAGACTGCGGGCGGCTCTTGCCTTCAGCTCGGAGGGCGGAGATGGACTATCTGAACCGTCCGAACCTAGTAGTCCGTCGAAAGAAGAAATGAAACACAACGAATCTGCTGAGCGCAACACATGGCAGTCAGTTGATGCAGCTGATCCAACCTCACGCGCTAACAAACCAAGCATCACCACACCCAAAGCATCTACTCCTGTTATTGGCAAAAAGAAGGA
>JADFGU010000021.1 GCA_022567535.1 Planctomycetota bacterium
GGGACGGCACATTGGCGGCCATGGAGACGATTCCGGTCCATGAGGGTCCATGGTTCGTCGAGTGGGCCGACCTGAACGGTGATGGCTGGACCGACCTCGCCGCGCTCGCGATCGGAATCCGGTCGAAGCTGGCAATCATGCTCAATGACGGCATAGGGCGGTTGATCACGCAGGAAGAAACGCCGCCGCGCTTCGGTATCTCCTCCTTCCCCTGGATCGGCCCGACCTCGGTCGCAGCGGCGGACCTCGACGGCGATGGCGATCAGGATCTAGCGGTGGCCATCAGCGCGTGGGACGAGCCTTCCACCGTTATCGTCATGTTCAACGACGGCGAGGGCGTGTTCGATCCCGTGGTGCCGCACCTGCTCGGCCCCGTCATGGAATCCTCCGCAGAGCACGTGGTCATCGCCGACCTCAATGGCGACGGTGTGCTCGACCTCGCCGTCGCCGATGCCACCGACCAGGGCGGAAACCGAAGAGAAGGCAAGGTCTGGATCCTGCTGGGCCAGGGCGCGGGCAGATTCGCCGCGCCCACGCCATTTGTCATCAGCGGGCTTCTCCCCAAGCACATCGCGATCGGCGATCTCGACGGCGATCAGGATCAGGATCTTGTGGTGTGGACCGCCGAGTTCCGTCCCAAGATTAATACGACGCTTGTCGGTCGCGTGGCTGTGGTTCTTTCAAACGATGGGAACGGCTCCTTTACTGAGAGCGGCAGATACTCTCTGGGCTCGTTTACCTGGACTCCCACCGGGTCGGTTGCACTTGGTGACTTCGACCAAGACGGTGACCTGGATTTCGTGGGTACGGCTACTCCCAGACCATTACTGAACAATTTGGAACCGCCTGGCGTCGTAACATTCTTTCTCAATGACGGCCAGGGCGTCTTTACGACACTGATGCAACGCGAGATGATCCGCCCCATGGGACTGACACTCGCGGACTTTGACGCAGACGGCCACGATGACGTCGCGGTTCTGAGCCCGAACGTCACGGTTTATGGCAAGCCCTGTCTGAACATAATCTATGGCCTCGGTGGCGGCGCGTTCTCCGACCCCGTCCCGCAAGTCGACGAGCACCTGACCAGCGCTCGAATCACACATGGCGACGTGGACGGGGATGGCGACATCGACCTTATTGTACCCAACGACTACGGCACAGTGATCGTCAATCTCAACCGAGGTGACGGATGCTTCGATCGTGGGGTCCACTATGGCGTGGGCAGCGTCCCACGCGATGCCGCTGTCGCGGACTTTGACGGTGACGGCCGCATCGACATAGTGACGTCAAACCTATTCGATCACAACATCACACTCCTGCGCAACCTCGGCTGCCCGCGCTGCTACGCCGACTGCGATCAATCGACGGGGCGTGGCGTCCTCGACCTGCGGGACTTCCTCTGCTTCCAGACCGCCTTTACCAGCGCCGACCCCTACGCCTGTGATTGCGACACTTCGACCGGCCAAAGCGTCTGCGACATCTTCGATTTCCTGTGCTTCCAGAACGCCTTCGTGGCCGGGTGTCCGTAGGGGGAGGGTACGAAGGCACGGAGACACGAAGGGACGGAGTTGGGAACCGAGCCTCAAGCGGCAGCGCGGGGGTTGGTCCGGGCGCGGAGAGGACCCTCCCCGGGTGCCTACGAAACGGCCCTGGCGGAGCGCCAGGGGCGTGGCGGCCGCGGGGCTCGCGGCCCGCCGGTGGCGGACCCGCCACGGGCGGGCCAGCGCCACCCACCGCGAGATAGCGGAGCGGATCCGTGGTATCCTATTCTCCTGGATGAGCGAGCAGGCAATGCCGATCCGAAGCCGGGTTTTCGTCTTGGTCGCGGCCGCTGCGACCGTCCTCTTTGCCGCACCGATGCGGGCGGAGGTGATCAACGTCCGCGAGCTGGAGTTGCGGGGACTGGCGACGGTCACGGCCTCGCGGTGGGACCTGGGCCACAAGGACAACCTCTTCGACCGCAACTGGCAGAATCTGTATCGCTCGGCCGCGATCAACCCGGCTGTGATCACGGTCGAGTTCGTCAACCCCCAGACGACCGGCGCCGCGCGCGCCAAGTTCTCCCACGCCGAGACTCACGACTGGACGCTCGAGGCGGCGGACACAATCGAGGACCTGGAGAACAGGACCGGCAGCTACGTGAACATCTTCGGGCCGGTGCGCGTCACGGGGCCGGAGATCAAGTGGCGCGAATGGAACGACACACCGGTGACGCGGCGGATCTACCGCTTCACCGTCAGGCGGATCACGGGCGACAACTATGTGCACATCCACGAGCTGGAGTTGCAGACACCCGAGCCGATCCAGCTGGTCTGGATCGGCGGCAAGCTCGTCCGCGTCAACGTCATCGAGATCACGCCCGAGCAACACGAGCTGCCACTCGGCTGGACGCTCCAGTACCGGGCCGAGGCTTCGCTCAGCTACGGGCCCAACCGCTACGACGTGACCGAACTGGCCTGCTGGGGCTCGACCAGCCCGGGCGTTGCGACCGTCAGCCGGACAGGGCTGGCCGAGGCGGTCGGCGTTGGCTCGACGACGATCATCGCGCTCCTGGGCGTGGTCCACGCCGAAGCGTCCCTCTCCGTCCGCACGCCCCGCCCGCCCGACCTGGACGCCGGCTTTGTGCACCGCACGCCACAGTACAACCGCTTCAAGGTCTCCTTCCTCGGCGATCAGCACATCGAGCCGGGGTACGAGAACGAGAAGAAGTGGCCCGACCCCGGCGAGCTGGTTACGTACACCGCCCACGTGTTCAACAAGGGTGACCAGCCCGCCACGGGCGTCGTCTACCACTGGTACTTCGACGAGCAACTCGTGGGTCACGGCACAATCCCGCTGATGCCGGGGCAGTCCGGAACGGAGGTCTCGCTCGACCACCCCTGGCCCGCCGACACAGTCCAGCAGGTGAGTGTCCCGCCCGGCGCGATGACGCTGCACCCGAAGCAACTCCAGCGCGCGATCGGCGACCACGTGATCCGGCTTGAACTGGACCCGCTGGACGCCGTCGCCGAGAGCTGCGAGATCAACAACGCCGTCCAGGACTACATCAACGCCCTGACTTTCTGGGTCTTCATGGACGAGACGACCTACGCCCTGTTCAACAAGCACACCAGCTTCCTGGAGAGCTACTCGGCCGAAGACTGGGCGCGAATGCAACTGATCGGGCTGGAGCGTCGGTTGCGCGTCTCCGGGTGCCAGCAGAGGCTGCGGCTGGACATGCTGGCCGTCTACCCGGACGGCTCGCTGAACCCTGGCGGCGTGCACGCTCCCATCGGCGACGAGGTCCGCCAGGCCGACGGGCGCTGGGGGTTCCAGATCGGCGAGTGGCCCGAGCCGGGCGTCGAACGCTTCGCCAAGATCGTCCAGAACCCGCTCATGCATGAGTGGGGGCATCAGATCGGGCTCATCGACGTCTACCAGTACGACATCGCGACCAACAACTGCCTGATCACTCGGGGCGGCCAGCGCGTGGCGGGCACGTCCCTGATGCCGCTCGTCAGCCCGTGGAACGTTTTCTACGGCAACATGAAAGTGATGCACGCCGGCGGCCAGGCGCTGACCGATTACAGCGCCCGGGCGCTCATGGCCGACCCCGCCGCACGCTCTCTCAGCCCCGGCTCGGCCGCGGGCATGACCCGCAACCTCGGTCTGCGGCGCGGGTTCTTCGGTGACTATCTCGGGGCCATCCAGCAGGGCACGATCACGCTCAAGGTTCAGCATCACGGCGGCGCGCCCGTGCCCGGCTGCCAGATCCGCGTCTTCCAGCGCGCGCTGGACACCACGGTCCCCGACAATCCCAAGTTCACCGGGCAGACCGACGCCGAAGGCGAGTGGATCTTCCCGAACAGGACCGAGCCCGGCTGGCAGGGCGGCCTCAGCGTCAACAACCCCTGGTCCTACGTCGAGAACTCGATCTATCACAAGGCCCCGGACCCGGTCGGCCGAAACGTGCCGCTTGTCATCGAGCTGGAGTTTGCCGGCATCGTCGAGTACCACTTCGTCGAGGTGGACGAGCTGAACGTGGCGATGGGGGGCGGCGTGATCGACAACTACACGATCACGCTCACCACCTACGAGTCGCGCAAGAGCAACAGGCTGCCGGTGATCTCCTTCAATGGCGCCCCCGGGGACGTGTACCTCGACGAGGGACAGACGTTCGTCGCGACGATCACTGCAACCGACGCCGACGGCGACCCGGTCACGCTCCGCGCCACGCCGCTGGCCAACTCGGCCTTCGATCCGGAGACGGGTCGGTTCACCTTCACCCCCGATTCGCTGCAGGTAAACCGGCACGGCGCTCACGTGGAGTGGATGTCGGTGACCTTTGTCGCCGACGACGGGAAGTTCCCGGCCACGATGCGGATGCGCTTCTTCGTTGCCGACATCGGCGGGGCCGCGAAGGTCAACGAGCCGGGCGTCCGGCGCTTCTGTCCCCCCGATCTGACCCGCGATGGGGCACTGGACATCTTCGACTTCCTGCAGTTCCAGGACTTCTTCCTCGCCCAGGACCCACGCGCGGACTTCGACCGATCCACCGGCCCCATGGTCTTCGACCTCTTCGACTTCCTCGCCTTCCAGAACGCTTTTGTGGGCGGGTGTCCGTAGGAGAATGTCATGCCGCTGCAGGAGACGCTCGCTGGGGAATGCCGGCTCGGTCGCCGGCGCGTCTCACTGTGCGCGCACATGCGCCGCCCGCAATCCGCGGCGCCGAGCGGCGATCCGACACTGCATCCCATGAAAGGACAACGACCATGAGAACGAAGAGAATCGGTCTGAGCGCGCTTGCTCTGACAGCGAGCACCGGATATGCGCAGACGTTTTACGCGCTCGACAACGGCATCTCGGGCGATGGACACCTCGCCGTCAACCCGGATGCCTTCGGCGCCATCACGGACTGGACGTGGCCGGGAAACGGCGATCGGTATGACCCCGTGGACGGACCCGAGAACACCCTTGCATTCGCGTGTTCGTTCTTCCTGTACGTGCCGGGCGCGACCTCGCCGACTGGCACCGACGAGCGCCTTGCGATCGCCGAGCCTTTCGCCGATCTGGACAACTTCTACAACTTCCAGAGGGGCGGGTCGTTCGACTATGGCCTGGAGCCGACAGCGCCCGCACCGGCGGTAAGCGACTCGGACAACGACGGCTTTGACGACACGCTCACGGCCACATTCTTCGCCCGGACCTTCGCCCCGGGCGTCGACCTGCTCTTTGAACTCACGCAGACCTGCGAGAAACCGGCTACGACAGGGTCGGCCGTCGCGGTTTTCCGTCAAGTCCTGACGATCACGAACCGCGAAGCAACGCCCGTGCCCATCGAACTACACCGCCACTTCGACCCGTTCTTGCAATGGGACGGTGAGTTCGAGGATGTCGCCGGCACGGTCAGAGGGCCCGGAGGGAAGATCATCCCGTACGCAAGAGAGGCCAACGGCAACCCCAGCACCGGGCAAGTCATGTCTCTGACCAGCCCCCAGGATTATAACTACACTGCGGCCAAGAGCGGTGACGATCCCGACGGCCCAGGACCCGATCCCGCGTACGCCTGGGGCACCGATTTTCAAATGTGGGACAACTTTGGAAAGCCGCAGTCATGGAAAAACCACACAGCGTTCGTCGGCCCTGGCCCGGCGTGCGGTGAGGCGCCCGGAAGACAACCGTCTGGGAGCCTCCACCCATTCGACTCCTTCGAGACCATCGCGTTCGAGGTCACAGTGCCGGCAAGTGGGAGTATTGTGATCGAGGTCCATCCACACCTATGGTGATCGCGGCGGGACCTGCGAGACCTGCTACCCCGACTGCGACGGCAACGGGACGCTGGACATATTCGATTTCCTCTGCTTCCAGAACAGCTTCGTCGCCGGCGAGCCGTACGCCTGTGACTGCGATCCCGACCCGGTCTGCGACATCTTCGACTTCCTCTGCTTCCAGGATGCGTTCGTGGCGGGGTGTCCGTAGGGCGCCATGGCTCACATGAGCACATTTGGCCAGACTGCTGGCGAGCCGACCTACGGGGTCCCGTGAGACTTGCACGCCCTGAGAATACGCGGATACGACCACTCTTGGACGCCTGTGGTGCAAGTGAAGCCGAGCCAGCGACCGTGTGAGATCACTGTAGCCCCAGCTGCCCTGCACCGTGCCCTTGAGGAGGCGCGCGGACTTCTGGCCGCCCACGAAGCTGAGTCACGTCAGGTATCTCGCCGGCAGTCCGCGGTTCCCTCTCAGTGTTCCACGTGGGCGTTGCGCTCGCGTCCGGGCGTCAGCACGCTCACGAATGCGTTGACGACCAGCGCGCAGATGAACGCGAGCGGGAGGTTGTAGACCTCAGGATCCTCCGGGCCGGGGGTGTAGACGTTCGGCCAGATGATCGCCACGGCAAAGCCCGTGACCATGCCGGCCACACACCCGCAGTACGACGCGCGCTTCCACAGCAGAAGCAGGATCAACTGCGGCCCGAACGATGCGCCGAGGATCGCCCACCCGTAGGTGAGCACGAACCTGTAGATCGACACCTCCCGGTCGAGGACCACGAGCATCGCCCCGACGCCGAGCACGAGCAGCACCGTGCGGTTGATCAACAGGTGCGTGGTGCGATTCGAGCGATCGAACAGGCGCGAGTAGATGTCGTGGGCGCCCGCGCTGGCCGCGACCACCAGTTGGCTGTCCGCGGTTGAGCAGATCGCCGAGAGCACGGCCGCGAGCACCATGCCCGACAGAACGCCCGGCAGCAGGTTCTGGGCGGCCAGCACGAGGCCGGTCTCGCCCGCGTCTGAGCCGCCCTCGGCGAGTTGTGTCTGGAGCGTCACGATCCATTGATCCGCGCCATCCGCCGGCGCGCCGATGACCATGGCGCGAACGATGAGCCCGATCGTGACGGCGCCCCAGAGCACCAGCGCGGCCCAGACGAACGCCACCACGCCGCTGATGTAGGCGTCCTTCTTGTCGCGCAGCGCCATGAAGCGCACGAGGACGTGCGGCTGCCCTGGAAACCCGAAGTTGATGCCGAGCGCACCGCTGCCCAGGAGGAATCCGATCAGCGCGGGGCCGGTCTTGTTCGGCCACATGGTGGTCAGCCCCGGATCGATCGAGTGTAGCCTCTCGGTGATGAACCCGTAGCCCCCGTTGGTGATGAGCAGATACGCCGGGAAGATGGCGAGTGTGCCGACCATCACAATGGCCTGGGCGAAGTCGGTCCAGCACGCGGCGCGGAAGCCGCCGATGACGGTGTACGCCAGGACGACACCGGCGCCGATCACGACGCCCCAGATATAGTCCAGGTTGGTGAACACCGCGCTGAACGTCTTGCCGGCCGCGGCGAACTGCGCGGCGATATACAGCCACATCGCGGTGAGGATGACGAGCACGCACAGGATGCGCAGGATTGGGACGCGCTCCTTGAACGAGCGCGAAAAGACGTCGGGAATCGTGAGGGCACCGACGCGCTCGGAATGCTCGCGCATCCTGCCCGCTAAGACAAACCAGTTGAAGATGAACCCGAGCAGAACGCCGGGCAGGATCCAATACGCGGTCATCCCCCTTTGAAAAGCCCAGCCGACGAGCCCGAGCGTCACCCACCCGGACTCGCTGGAGGCCGAGGCGGACAGCGCCGCTAGCACCGGTCCGAGCTTCCGTCCGGCGAGGAAGTAGTCCTCGTCCGTCTTCTGCTGATACCGCGACGAGACGATCCCGATCGCGATGATCAGGAGGGTGTAGACGACGAATGAGATGACGAATGTCATGGTCGCGGGGCAGCATACCGCATGAGGTCGCTCCGCATGGCACCCCTTCGAGCCAGGCCGCCCTGCGGCGGGCTCGGTTGGTCGGTCGGGGCCGGGCTTGCCGTCGCCGTCCTGATCGCCGACCACCGCGATAAAGTGTGGCGGTGTACCGAGTGCCGGGCGATCGTGCCCAGGGGGTGAGCGCCACGCCACCCGCCGGCCCACCGATACACTCCCCCCCATGGCACAGGGGCGGCTACGGCGGCTGGTAACGCGGCGGAGACTCAGGTGGGCGGGTTCGTGGCCGGGACAAAAGCTCCGGATTCGGACGCTGGTCGCGCTCTGCGCGATGTCGGGATCGGCGGGTACCGCGATCGGACTGGTATCCGAAGTCTCATGGGGTTTTGGACTGCTGGCGACTGAAGTCGGGCTGGTCTCCGTAATGTTCGCATCGGGAGCGCTGGCCGGCAAGTGGTTGAAGGAGGACGGGAAACCGCCGTTTCCTGTGTGTCTGAATTGTGGCTACGACCTGCGCGGGCTGGACGGCGTGAGAAATGGGGGAAATGGGGTCTGCCCCGAGTGCGGCAAGCCGACGGAACGTGACGTATGAAGCTCCCCCGGCTCATCACGCGGCGGCGGGCGAAGTGGGTGGGTGCGTGCGCATCGACGTTCATTCTCCTGCTTGGGATCGGATCGATCTGGTACGCGCCATTCGCTGAACTAACGATGCGTCACTCCGTTGTATCCGTGAATGTGGCGGCCGGACGAGTGAACGGCACGTTGTTCCATTCGGACGACGCACCGTTCCCGCCCCGCAAGATCAGACTGGACTTCATAAGACTTCGCGCACCGAGCATGGATCTTGGGTTTCGGTGGAATGTGCACCCAGGGCGAACAAACTTCGGGGGTTTGATAATGGCGAGCAGGGAGATCAGCATCCCCCTCTGGTTCCCCCTCCTGCTCCTCGCCGCGCCCACCGCGTGGCTCTGGTACACCGACCGCCGCGCCAAGCCCTGGCAGTGCCCGAAGTGCCGCTACGACCTGCGCGGGCTGGACGGCGGGGTGTGCCCGGAGTGTGGAAAGCCTCTTCGTCAGTGAGGGGGCGAGTCTTGGCCGCGGCCAGCAGTTCGGGCAGGGCGTCGGGCGACCCGGCCGGGTCGAACCGCAGCACCGGCGGGCGGTGCGGGCTGTAGTGGTACTCGGCCTTGGGGATGAAGGGGACGACCCCCTCGCCGGCGATCTTGGCCGGGGGGACGTTCTTTCGCCTCTCCCGCTTGTGGCGATAGTCGGCGGTGCCGGGGGCCGATCCGCCCGCCCTGGGCCCCGCCGCCGTTCTTCGCGTCTTCTTGGCCACTCATACCTCCGCGGGCTCGAACCACACCGGGATGCTGTTCGTTGCGACAGTGTAACCCTTGTTTCAAGTCTCTGCCTGGAGGCTATTGTTGGTGCGTGATTGTGCGATTGGATTCCGAGGACCAGGACGGGCCAAACAATGTCGCATTCAACGGGACAATCAACGGGGAATCGGGGCTGGCGGCCAGAAATCTCGGCTCTGGTGGATGCACTCTCGGGTGTCTTGACCTATTCGCGCCGATTGCACAGAGCATGGACGAAAAGCGAGCGGCTCTTTGCCGCCTGGGAATCTCCTGGCTCGGGTGAGGACCACTTTTGGAGTGAGCCAGAGATCTCTCCGGCAGTCGCGATCCGGGCGCTCAAGGAAGAACGTCGTGAGGCCATCAAGCGGCTTCCGGTCGAGCAAAGGAACTACGCCTCGCAGTATGAGACGCTGTTCTGGTCGGTGTTTCACTGGCGTGAGGCGATTGTCGATGCTCGAACCGCACTCCCCCGCGTTGCGCGATTCACGAATAACCGGAGAGATCCCGAAGTCTCCCAGTGGACATCGCGCATGCGGCGCGAGCTGGACAATCTGAACGGATTCGTCTGTCCCTTTCGCGAGGGCGATATTCCGTTCATCGGTGATGGCGTCCCGCCTGGGTTTCTGGAGGGCCTTCGGCGAATCCGAGACCTGATGTCGGACCTGAAATCGACCGATTTGGCAGATCAGGACGGGATCGATCGCGTACCTGATCCCCACGACTCTGCGTCCGCCCCGGAAGGCACACCAAGCACTTCTGAATCTCACATAGAGAGGCGAGGAGATGTGCTCCAAGAAACCTCTGATCGCTTCTACAAGCTGTCGTGGTATCAAAAGCACACTGGTGGTGGTCTGTACACGACTCTATTGCGGCGTGCCATCCACCGCAAGCGCCTGGTCGCTCGGAAGTCTGGGAATCTCTGGCAAGCCGAGTTTGAGAGCGTGTGTCAAGCCTATCCCGAGTATTCGGGCGAACTGCGTAGCGCGGCAGGACTTGCGTAACCGGGCGTAACCGGGCGCAACGGGGCGCAACCGGGCGTAACCATTTGGTTAATTGGAGTTGACGAAGGCCGCATCGCGCCGAGGATGCACGCACTGCACGCAGGATGCGGCTGAGCGCTGCGGCGTGCGGATTCGAGCACAGGACAAACGCTCATGAAAACAAGCACAGCACCAAGTCAAGCATCTAGCAGGCCGCTAAAAAACTTTCTCACGGCCTCCGAAACGTACGGCTGCACGCCTTTGATCCCGATTTCCGAAGTGATACGGGCGTTGACAAACCTGCGCCAGTTGAGCCACGAGTGTTCTTTAGCGGCCTGCTAGGGACCCCAACCGGCTTCTGAGCATACGTGAGGCGGCAGAGTTCCTGGGCATCTCGGAGCGACTCCTGTGGACGCTCGCCGACGACCGAGAAGTCCCGTCCCTCAGAATCGGGCGTCGCAGGCTGTTCCGCAGGGCGGCGCTGATTCGGTGGATCGCCGAGCGGGAGAACGATGAGGCCGACGAATGAGCACCCTCCAAAACGCCGTCGCCCGCACGGACACGAGGGCGATCGGCAACAACTCAGATAAAGCAACGGATCGTAGCATTCTGCTCGACGAGGCGCTGGCTCATGCCGAGCGGGGCCGGCTGGTCCTCCCGCTGCATTGGCCGCGTGGGGGCGGGGACCATCTCCAATGCTCATGCGGAAGGACTGACTGCAGCAGTATCGGCAAACACCCTCGAACCGCCCACGGGCTCAAGGACGCGTCCACAGACGCAGACCAGATTCGATGGTGGTGGCAAGCGTGGCCGAAGGCCAACATCGGAATCGTCACTGGGGCGGATTCCGGGCTTGTCGTGTTGGACATCGATCCGCGGAATGGCGGAGATCGGTCTTTCGCGGAACTGGAGTCGGAGCACGGTGAGCTTCCGCCAACGGTCGAGTCGCAAACAGGCGGAGGCGGGCGACATTTACTCTTCCGACATCCCGGGGGCCGGGTCAAGAGCCACTCAATCATTGACGGAATCGACGTGAAAGCCGACGGCGGCTACATCGTCGCGCCGCCTTCGATGCATGCGAGTGGCCAGCGCTACGTGTGGGCGCCAACGCGTGATCCTATCGTGATGGACATTGCCGAAGCCCCCTCGTGGCTCCTGGCGACGCTCAGATCGGACGCGGGGGTCTCATCGCGCCGCCAGACTGCGACATCAGTCGGCTCGATTCCAAAGGGATCTCGCAATGAGAAGCTCGCAAGCTTCGCTGGCTCGATGCGCCGGCCTGGGATGCAGCGGGAGGCGATTGAGGCCGCACTGCTCGAAGAGAACAGACTCAGGTGCCAGCCGCCGCTCCCGGATGATGAGGTCAGACGAATCGCGGCAAGCATCAGCACGTACGACCCGCATCAGCGGGACTCCGCCGCACGCTCTTCCAAGTCCATCGGGCCTTGGCGAGCGGCAACTCGTCGGTACTCAGACATTCAGCCGAAGAAACTCCGGTGGCTCTGGCCAGGTCGGATTCCCGCGGGCAAGATGACCCTGATCGTGGGCGATCCCGGCCTCGGAAAGAGCCTGTTCACCCTGGACGTGGCGGCACGGGTAAGCACCGGGGCCGAATGGCCGGACAACTCTGGCGTCGCCCAAAAGGGCGGCGTGGTCCTCATCTGCGCGGAAGATGATCCGGAGGACACGATCCGCCCGAGACTGGACGCCGCAGGAGCGAGTTCTGCCGACATCTTGACCCTGGACGGGCGTCGGGGCGAGAACGGCATCGTGCCCTGGAGTCTCGAAGATCTCGACGTACTTGAGGACGCAGTAGATCGGGTGAAAGACTGCCGTCTCATCGTGATCGACCCGATCAGCGCGTACTTCGCCAGGACTGACACGCATAACAACGCGAGCGTCCGGGGCGTTTTGGCCCCGGTGGCAGCTCTGGCATCGAGGCGAAGCGTCGCTATTTTGCTCGTCTCGCATTTGAACAAGTCAAATGAGCAGAAGGCCATCCACCGTTCCTCGGGCTCTGTGGCGCTCCCGGCCGCAGCCCGGGCCGTCTTCGTTGTCGCGCAGGATCCAGACGACGCCGATCTGAGGCTACTGCTGCCTCTGAAATCGAATCTCGCGCGCGAGGAACCGGGACTTGGCTTTCGGATCGAGAAGACCGAAGGAGCCAATGTACCCCGCATCAGATGGTGCGGCCCGACCGACAGGGTGGCCGACGAGGTGCTGAGCTGGAGGCCAGTTTCGGAGGACCGGTCGCGGCTTGACGAAGCGGTCGAGTGGCTGGAAGAACTACTCGCCGAGGGCCCAGTCGGCGCGAAAGAGATCGAAGTGCGGGCGAAGGCGGCGCGGATCGCTCGCCGCACTCTGGATCGGGCAAAAGCGAAACTGAAGATCCAGTGCCGTACCGACGGATTCCAGGGGGCGTCGCTCTGGCAACTGCCGGCAGACCAGGATTCGCCAAACTCCACAGGGTGCGCCCTGCCTGAAAAGTTGGCGCACACTGGATAAGCGTGGCGCAATCTGCGACTCTCGTTCGGGGCGAGGATTGAGTCGTCGTAGCTTGGGGCGGGGCCGAATCGAGTCCAATGAGGCCTACCGACCAGACAAAGAACCGGCGGGTACATCTGGCGGGCGGGTCTTCGAGAAGTTTTAAGCAAGCACTTGCGCCAGCCTGCACCTTGTGGAATAATGTAGCAGTGCACGCAAGAGAAGGAACGGTGACACATGGCCAGTATCAGCAATGACGGAAACGGGTCGAAGCGGCTGCAGTTCTTCGACGGCAAGAATCGAAAGACAGTGCGCCTCGGGAAGATGTCCAAACGGAATGCGGAGAGCGTGCGTGCGAAGATTGAGGCGATCTTGGCGGGAAACCTGACCGGCTCTCTGGACCCTGAGACGGCCCGCTGGGTAGCGCAGATTGAGGACGGGCTGCACGCCAAGCTGGCCCGCGTCGGGCTTGTGACGCCGCGTGAGCGTGTCCTGGCGACGCTTGGGCAACTCATGGACGAGTTCTTCGCGAACCTGGATGTCAAAGCAGGAACGGTCACAACCTACGAGCAGACGCGGGCGAGGCTGGAGGACCACTTCTGCCGCGAATGCCTGCTCTCGGACATCTCCGCGCTCGACGCGGACCGATGGCGGGCATCGATGCAGGAGGACGGTCTGGCGTCGGCGACAATCAGCAAGCGAGTGAAGACGGCCCGGCAGATGTTCCGGCGGGGTGTCCGCTGGGGCATGGCAGAGCTGAACCCCTTCGACGGCGTCAAGGCGGGCGCGCAGACCAACCGGAGCCGAATGCGGTTCGTGACGCTGCTTGAATCTGAGCGTGTGCTTGAGGCCTGCCCGGACGCTCAATGGCGGCTGATCTTCGCGCTGTCCCGCTTCGGCGGGCTCCGCTGCCCCAGCGAGCACCTGGCGCTGACGTGAAGGGACGTGGATTGGGAGAAGGGCCGGCTGACCGTGCGGAGCCGGAAGACCGAATCGCTGGAGCGCGGCGGCCTGCGGGTCGTGCCGATCTTCCCTGAACTACGCCCTTACCTGATGGAGGCGTTTGAACTCGCGGACGAGGGGGCCGAGTTCGTGATCGGCCGAACCCGGCGCACCAGCGCGAACCTGCGGATCCAGCTGAACCGGATCATCCGCCGCGCCGGTCTGGAGCCCTGGCCGCGGCTGTTCCACAATCTGCGGGCGAGCCGCCAGACGGAGTTGATGGAGCGGTTTCCGATCCACGTCGTCTGCGAGTGGCTGGGAAACACCAAGGCGGTGGCGGCGGACCACTACCTCCAGGTCCACGATGACCACTTCGCGCGGGCGGTGCGGGAACCGGATGTTCGGGAGGCGGCGCAAAATGCGGCGCAGCACGCGTCGGAACCGCACCGCATGGCGCAGAAAGAACAAACCCCGGCCTTGTTGAAAGTCCCTAAGAAACAAGGACTTGCGCCTGAGTGCGACTCGCTGCAAGTCCTCGGAATGACCCCAGGGGGATTCGAACCCCCGTTTCCAGGATGAGAACCTGGCGTCCTGGACCGAGCTAGACGATGGGGCCTACACGGTCAGACGGTACCGCCGGGATCGGCATGGTCAAGAGCACGCAGCGGGCGATCAAGCGTGCAGCATCGTGAGGGACGCCGAGTCTGAGCCCGCTGCGGGTGAAGGCTCGGATGGGTCAGCCCCCTCCCTCGCGCTGCTCGACCATCTCGTCGTAGATCGTGCCGAGCGTGCGCTCCTTGATCCGCGTAAAGCCGTAGTCCTTGAAGACCGGCAGATCGCTCTGGACGAAGCGGTCGCGTTCGAGACCATCAGCCAGCGCCCTGGCGGCTGCCTCGCGGACGACCTCGAAGTACCTGATCTGCTGTCGTATTCCGTCGGCGTCGGTGATCTCGCCGTGACCCGGGATGACGATGGTCTCGTCGTCGCATGCTTCGAGCATGGCCCGGCATGACGTGATCCAGCCCGCACTCGTCGCGCCGGCCGCGGTGTCCATGAACGGATGATTCCTGTGGAAGAGCAGATCGCCCGCGTGCAGCAGGTTGTGCTCGGCGATGAATACAAAGATGTCGTTATCGGTGTGCCCGGGACCGACGTGTGTCATCGAGAACACGAGATCACCCAAATGCACTTCCTTTCCGTCGAACATGGTCGCGGGGAGCGGTGCTTTCGCTGCGAAATCGACGGGCTCGAATTCGTCGGCCCGCTCGGCGGCGGCTTTGATTTCTTCGCGTGCAGCCTCCGGCACGTCCTCGCCGAGGTCGTCGATCTGGTCCCGCGCTCGCTTCATCTGCGCCACGTAACGCTCGAACTGTTTTTCAATGCGCGGCTTGGCTTTGGGGTGCATAATCATGCCCACGTGGTCGGGGTCATGAAACGCATGGTTGCCGCCGGTGTGATCCGCGTGGTGGTGCGTGTTGATGAGTAAGGAAACCCGCCTGCCCACGGCATCGGCCTCGCGGCGGAGCGTTGTGCCATACGGGGCGTTCTTGGCGTCGATCAGCAGCGCCCCCGCTTCCGTCTGGATCAGCCCTGCATTGCCGCCTTGCCCGAACGCGGCGTGCACGCCCGGCCTCAGCTCCTTCCACTCAAAGAACGTATCGCGGCGGCGCGTCGAGACCACAAGCGACGGGGCCAGGGCAAAGGCCGAGATCGACGTGCCCACAGCCGCGGTGAACTGGCGGCGAGTCAGATGAATGGGAGGCATGGTCAATCTCCTCTGTGCCATGGGGCGGTTGGATGGCCGCGTGGGAATCGGTGGCGGGGACGGGCGAGAAATCAAACTGGAACCGCTGCACAGCCTACCATCTTTCCTCACACCAGGCAGGAGACCTGAGAAGAAGGCGGAATTATGAAGGCTACGGAACTGAAGCCCGGTGTGGCGTGCAAGATCAATGATCGGCTGTTCGTCGTCATCAAGACTGAGCACACCAAGCCCGGCAAGGGGCCGGCGTATGTCCAGGCACGGCTGAAGGACGTGATGACCGGGCAGAACATCGACAAGCGGCTGAACTCCTCGGACACGATCCAGGACGCGAGGCTGGACCGCCGGAAGATGGAATACCTGTTCAGCGACACGAGCGGGGCGACCTTCATGGACCTGGAGACGTACGACCAGATCATCGTGCCCGAGGACGTTCTGGAGGACGCGCTGCAGTACCTTCGGCCGAACACCGAGGCGGTCATCGTCTGCTATGAGGAGAGGCCGATCGGGATCGAGCTGCCCTCGGCAGTGGACCTGATTGTGAAGGACACGCCGCCGGGCATCAAGGGCGCGACAGCGACCAACCAGCTCAAAGAAGCAACGCTGGAGACGGGGCTGAGGACGCGCGTTCCGCCGTTCATCGTCATCGGCGAGACCGTCAGGGTCACCACCGAAGACGGGTCGTACCTGTCGCGTGTGAAGACGGACGGCTAGGGGCGAAGGTAGGTCGGATCTCCGAGCCGACTGTTGGCCGTATTCAACGCGAATCGCGAAGATCACACAGAGCGCGAAGGAAATGGCGTGGGAAGTGGCGCGATCGGTCCGTGATAGCGTGCGCCCTGCGCGTACGATTCACGCGATGGCGGAACGCACGGTACTGCTGATGGGTCTGCGCGGGTCGGGCAAGTCGACGATCGGGCGCGAGTTCGCGGCCGCGTCGGGGCGCACGTTCATCGACCTTGACCAGTTGACTCTCGATCGGCTCGGAACCGAGTCTGTGGCGGAGGCGTGGACCCGGTTCGGCGAGTCTGCGTTTCGCGCGGCGGAGCGGGAAGAACTCGACCGCGTGCTGCGCTCGCGCCCGTCGGGGCGAACGGTCGTGGCGCTGGGCGGGGGCACGCCGACGGCGCCGGGGGCGGACGACCTGATCCGCGGTGCGGTCGCGTCGGGGTGTGTGGCGGCACTCTATCTTCGGGCACGACCGGACACGCTCCGCGCACGACTCGCGGCGTCGGACCACAGCGACCGGCCGTCGCTGACGGGGGCGGGAACGCTGGCCGAGGTCGAGCAGGTGTTCAATGCGCGCGATGAGCTGTATCGCGAACTCGCGTCGAGCGTGATCGAGACCGACAACCTGGACGAGGCGGGAGTGGTGGCCGCGATCGAGGCGGTGGTCGGCGCGTAGCGCCTGCTCAGATTCAGACGACGCGGTGAGATTCCTGCGTGACGCCGAGTCTGAATCCGCGAAGGCTCGGAAACCTCCGATGACGCGCGATCCGAGCCTTCGCCCGAAGCGGGCTCAGACTCGGCGTCCGATTCAGGTGCGAACGCGACGCGTTGTTCAGCGACCATCCGCGGCGCGTACCGCTTGGCAGAAGGCCTCGATCAGGGATGGATCCTTGACACCGCGCTCGGATTCGACGCCGCTGGAGACGTCGACGGCGAAGGGACGGACCATGCGGACAGCCTCACCCACGTTGTCTGGGGTGAGCCCGCCGGCGAGGATGAGCGGCTTACGCAGGGCGCGTGCGGGTTCGACGATCTGAGACCAGTCGAACGAGACGCCCCTGCCCCCCCACGACCCATCGACCAGCAGGGCCTCGACCTCGTCGATCTCGTTCCAGCGGGCGATCTCGTCGGCGATGGTGTTCGCGTCGAACATGACAGCCTTGATCGCGGGGCCGCACTTGCGGACCAGCTCGACCGACTCCGTGCCGTGCAGCTGTGTGTAGTGCGTCGGGCAGCGCCGCTCGATCTCGATGAAGGCGTCGATGGGTGTGTTCTGAAACAGGCCGACCGCGGAGACGAACGGGGGCAGCCCGAGCATGAGCTGCGCGGCCTGGTCCGGGTCGATGTACCTCGGCGACGACCGGACGAAGACGAACCCGACGGCGTCGGCGCCGGCGCGGACGGCGGCGTCGATCGACTCGCGATCCCTGAGCCCGCAGATCTTCGTGCGCGTGCGATTCATGCTCCGCTCAGCCGAGCGCCTCCAGTTCGTTGCGGGCCATATCGATCATCTGAGGGTCGCCCAGCTCGTCGATGGCCTGGTTGAGCAGTTGCCGGGCGCGGATGGGATCGTTGAGGTAGCGGGCGTTGATGCGGCCGAGCATGAGTCGGATCTGCCCGGATTCGTCGTGCTTGGGGTAGGCGTCGAGCAGGCGCTGGTAGGCGATGGCGGCGGTCTGGTAGTCTTCGAGGCGGAAGAGGTGGTTTGCAAGCTCGTACTGCTTGTCGCGACTGAGGACACCGGCGCCGGGCGTCGAGCCGTGCTCTTCGAGCAGCTGCCGGTACGCCCGGGCCGCCGCCTCGGGCTCACCACGGGAGAGCT